>DUGS01000174.1:556-15044 GCA_013331265.1 Methanosarcina sp. | reverse complement strand
TAATAAGAGGTCATCCTTACTGCTCAAAAAATGAGAATGGGCAGAAAAAATGAATAAGAATATATTGTAGATAGTTTTGAATAAATACTACCTTACAAAATAAATAATTGTATTTTCAATATCGTGGTTTAAAACCCGCACCCTTAAAACCACATATGAACCTTCAAACCTGATAACAGGAAACAGTTTTCTCGGAGAGTGAAAACATCTCAGAGCCAGAGCAAATCCTAAAACACCTTCTGGTTCCCGATAATACCAGAATAGAAACAAACAGAATTACAGTAGATGGAGACGTTATTATCGGCAATCATTCCAGCGTCCAGTACTGTATATCGGGAGATACGGTCATCATGGGAGAAGGGGTTGCTGTTTCCGGAGATGTAATAGCCTGCTCTGATGCCAGGATTGACATGTGGTCAAAAATAGGAAGCGGGGTAAAGGTCGGGAGAAATGCATATCTGGGAGAATTCGTTACCATTGACGGAAAACTGAGCGTAGAAGGGGACCTGGACGTAGGAAAAGAAGTAAAAATTAAAGGTGGATTTGAAGCCAAAGGCTGGATTATCGTCAGGAACCCTGTCCCTGTAATCATATTTCTGTTTTTGTATATCAGGGAAATGATGCGCCTCGGTAAAGGAGAAGAAGTGGAAAAAGCAATTGAAGAGCTTTTTGATGACTCCGAAGATAGCGAGGAACTTGATGGAAAACAACCTGGGGAAAAAGTATTTATCATACCCGCAGATGCAAAAATCTCTCCTGAAGCCATTGAAGTTGGCGGAGAAGCAGTTATAGGAAGCAACTGCTATCTGATAGGGAATCTCAGGGTGCAGTCTGTAGAAACCGGGAAAGCCCTGGTCCTTAAAGGAAGCATCAATTCGGAAGGAAACATAACAATAGGAGAAGACAGTACTGTCTATGGAAGCCTTATTTCTAAAGGGCAGGTACATATAGGCAGAAACAGCAGGATCTTCGGAGGAGTAAAAGCCGATTCTGTAACCCTTCACGAAAAAGCAAGAGTAGAAGGTACAATAAAGGCACCTTCTGGAGTATCTTTTTTACGGGAAGCAGGGGAAAAGCCTCCTCTTGCAGAGGTTAACGCTTTAGGGAAAGTGATTATGGTTGAGGCAGAGAAGCAGTTAAAGAGTGGGTCTGAAGAAGGACTCATAAAAGCTGTAAACCTTGTCGAAATAGATTCTCTAATCAAAACCGGTCCGAAAGTCAAAAACGGCTTTGTGCCTGGTATGGAAAAAAACTCTGCCAGAACCAGGTCTCTTGCAAGAACCAGGTATTTTGCAGGTTCCAGATCACTTAGAAAGAGATATGGGACCGGAGAGCAGCAGAGCTAACCTGAACTCTTTAAATCGGACCCCGGGAATGCGGTTACCTTTTGCTCAGAATTTTTCAAATTGATTGCTTATGGATATAGAGTTTCCTGTGGATTCCTTTTTCTTTGGGTACTTATTTTGCTCTATAATCCGGTTTTGGGGAAGGTAGGGGAAAAATTTAAACTGAGAACTTAGTTAATCAGGAAATCATTATTAAGGACATATTTGTAGAAACCAGGGTCCGTTTAAGATAAAATTCCATCAAAACACTCATAGTTGACATAAACACTCATAGTTGACATATAAACTCATTATTTTCGGGCATTGCCGAAAGAGAATTTAACATTCAATATAGCTTTAAATAACGTTCAATATAGCTTTAGAATTTAAATTTTCAATATAAAACTTTAGATAAGCTTTCATTGTTAGACCAGAGATAAATTTATGATCATAGATTTAAAGGAAAGGAATTCGCTTGACAGATAAAACTATTACTTCCGGTGACCTGAAGGCAAGGTACAATTCTACTATAGAAAAAGACTCAAAGTATGTGATGCAGACTTATGGGCGCCAGCCCATTGTGATTTCGAAAGGCAAAGGGGCAGTTGTCCAGGATATTTACGGTAAAGAGTATATCGACTGCGTGGCAGGCATTGCGGTAAACAATATTGGACACTGCCACCCGACAGTTGTTAAAGCCATCCAGGCTCAGGCTGAGAAACTGATCCATGTTTCCAACCTGTATTATACAGAAATCCAGGCAGAACTTGCTGAAACCCTTGTCTCGATAACGGGTATGGAACGCGTCTTTTTCTGCAACTCAGGAGCTGAGTCCGTAGAGGCTGCAATGAAACTGGCCCGCGTGGCAACCGGAAAAAGTGCTTTTGTAGCAGCCGAACATTCCTTCCACGGCAGGACCATAGGAGCGCTCAGCGTGACCCACAAGAGCATGTACAGGGACCCTTTTATGCCGCCTGTAAGTTCGGAAACCAAATTTGTCCCGTACTCTGATGCCGATGCTATCAGGAAGGCAGTTTCTGAAGACACCGCAGCAGTGATCCTTGAACCGATTCAGGGAGAAGGCGGAGTCAATATCCCGGACCCCGGATATTTAAAAGAAGTAAGGGAAATCTGCGATGAGACCGGGGCCCTCCTTATCTTTGACGAGGTACAGACAGGCTTTGGAAGGACGGGTACCTGGTTCTGTAAAGAACAGTTCGGGGTAGAGCCTGATATCATGAGTATGGCAAAAGCCCTGGGCGGTGGGCTTCCCATGGGAGCCATTGCAGCTCGCAGCGGCCTTAGTTTCGGCCGCGGGCAGCATGCTTCTACCTTTGGAGGTGGGCCTCTTGTCTGTGCGGCAGCTCTTGCTTCGATTCAGGCAATAAAGGAAGAAAAACTTCTGGAACGCTCAAAGGAAATGGGAGCTTATTTCATGAAAAAGCTCTCAGGCATGAAAAGGGACGATGTTGTGGAGGTCCGCGGGAAAGGGCTTATGATAGGAGTTGAGATCAAGTACCCCTGCGGAAAGTTTGTAGATTTTGCAAGGGAACACGGCGCGCTTGTAAACTGCACCTCAGACACAGTACTCCGCCTTGTCCCTCCGCTTGTGATTACGAAAGAGCAGATAGATACGGTAGTTGATGTCCTTGAGCAGGCGTGAACTGATAAAAAAGGAAATCTTTGATATTGCAGAATATGTTCCCGGAAAGTCCATAGAAGAAATAGCTTCAGCTTACGGGCTTAACCCGGAATCAATAATCAAATTGGGCTCAAATGAAAACCCTCTGGGACCCTCCCCGAAAGCTGTCCAGGCCCTCGTAGATGCAGCTCCCGGAGCAAATATCTACCCCTCGGCGGATGCACGCGAATTAAGAGAAGCCCTCTCGAAATACACAGGTTTTCCGGTGTCGAATATTGTCGCCTCCGGGCCCGGAATGGACGGGCTTCTTGACGGGCTTTGCAGGATAATCATTGAAAAGGGGGATGAGGTTATCGTCCCTACCCCTACCTTTTCCTATTACGAATTACCTGCAAGAGCCTGCGGAGGAAAACCTGTCTTTATCAGGCGGAACCCGGGCTTCTCTGTAGACCCTGAAAAGGTCCTTGAAGCCGTATCTTCCAGGACTAAAATCATCTTCCTGTGTTCCCCAAATAATCCGTCTGGCAATCTACTTCCCGAAGCTGACCTGAGGAAAATTGTTGAAAATACCCATGCCCTCGTGTTTGTGGACGAAGCATATGTTGAATTTGCAGACAGGAACCTTGCAGGGCTCGTAAGGGAATACGACAACCTCGTGGTTGGCAGGACCTTCTCCAAGGCATTCGGGCTTGCAGGGCTGCGCCTGGGCTATGGGATAATGCCTGAATGGCTTGCAAAAGAGTACTCAAGAGCGGCCACTCCATTCTCGGTAAGTCTTCCGGCTTTAAGGGCAGGACTGGCTGCACTTTCGGATACGGACCATCTGAATAAAAGCATAAATCTTGCAAGGGAAGGCAGGGAATACCTGAAAGAAAAAATCCCGTTTACGGTTTATCCTTCGCGGGCAAACTTCGTACTTGTAGATGTTGCTCCTTTGAAAGCAAAAAAGGTCACGGAGAGTCTTCTGAAGAAAGGGATAATCGTGCGCTCCTGTGATTCATTCCGAGAAGCCGGAGATTCTTTAATCAGGGTAACAGTCGGCACTCCTGAGCAGAATGAAAAGGTTGTCAGGGCTTTTGAGACTGTAAAGAATGAGGTTTAAATGCCTTTATTTCTTTACTTTTAACTTATTTCGTTATTACTAAAAGCCCGTGTTTCTTTACTTAAGCTTATTTGTTATTGGCTAACGTATTTACTTCTTTATTCTGAATCTTATTCACTCATCATCGGCTAAGATTGTGTTTCTTTCTTATGTTACTGTTTTTCATTCCACATTTCATTTAAATCATTCTTCTCTGAACCCTTCTCTATTTACCTGTAGGTCCGAGGCCTATGGCGCTCCATATCGGATTTCAGGCGCTTCATTTCGGACTTCAAATGGTAGGTTTGAGCGAGCCCTGCAGCGATCGCAAGTATAAGCTCATTGTCCTGTCCCGGCTTGATCTCCACTTCATAGGTATCTCGGATGTGGAACCCTTTTTTCGAGATTTCGGCAATTTGCTCTCCTTTGGAATAAATAGTATAATGCTGTGAAGAAATCGAACCACGAATTTCCATATCAGGCCCGTTCGGAGTCTCAATTTTCCACTTATCTGTCCAAAAAGTAGCAAACTTTTTCTTTATAGTTGCTGCTATGTCATCATCCATTCGCTTGATATCAATTGTATCTGTAATCGGGAGAAATCTCTCCCAAATTTTATAGAGGCCATTTCTCTGTGCGTTGCGGAAAAGCTCTCCATCCACATAAAAAACTTTCTCTCCATTTTCATTTTCAATCCAGTAGTCTTCAATGGAGAGTAGTTCCTTTTTCATGCGGTAAATGTGTCTGCCTTCAGTTCTTTTTCCTGCCATGATATCTATCTTTCTTGAGGATTTGGATGCTGAATCATCAACACTTTAATTTATTAGTTTTACTAAAATTGACGAAAAATCGTTAAAAGAAGAAAAGCATCGGTTAACGAATTTATTCACAATTTCGAAAATGTCATAATGTTTTCCCAACTAAATCCGCTTGGATACTGCATAAAAAAAATAATATTTTTTGACGCTTTGATCCTTAACCGAATACAAATGAAACCTTATCTCGTTATTTAATTAATTTAAGGTTTATTTTAGAGGTCTATGAATCTCAAACATTTATTCCTTCGATTTCTAAGATTTTCATCAATGGATAATTCAGTTCAGAGTCATACTCCATTGCGACCTTCACCCTCGAAGAGCCGTATTTTACAGTGATTTTAACTTCAAGCATGGGCCCCTGAAGTTCTGTGTATCCGAACTCGCTGTTTAACTTACTTTTTAAGAGGTCCCGGTCGATTTTCACAGAAATATTTTCCACAAAGGGCTGAACTGAAATGCTCTCCTGAATAGCCTGCTCAAGGCTTGAAGCTGTATTCAAGTTTACAGGGGAACCCGTAAATTGATGATAGAGGGCTCCCAGTTTTATTCCTGCTTCAAAAAGTGCGTTATCCCTATCTGTTATATTTTCAGTCAAATAATCCTCTCCTTGCCAATTCGATGTGCCAGTATGCTGAAATCAGATAATCCTGAAGTAATTTTACTGCTTTCCTTTTTTACTGATTTCCTTTCCTTCCTTCAGCCTTTAGTCCTTTCTTGTTGCCGTAATCTTTGCTATTAGCAATGCTGATAATAGGAATCTTCAAGAAAGGTGAAAACAGGTAGCTCAGCATCAGGATAAAGGGCAGAAAAGAAAAGAGCCTCATATACTGCACATCAATAAAGTAAAGGAACATGGTTATCCCGAACACAGAGGCTACGAAAGCCAGTATTCTGATGTTTCTGATCTTCGGATAATTTACGGTGCTCACCATCAGGATTGAGAGAGTAAGAGTCAGAGCAAGTAGAACATCTACCCCTACAAAGCTTTTGCCGAGCAAAAGATACGTAACAAGCATTATACAACCTGCGGTAATAGGAAGCCCTTCAAATCCTGTCTTCGGGACAGATATTGTGGAATTAAAACGGGCGAGCCTGAGAACGCCACAGACAGCATAAAAGCCTGCAAATATTCCGACAATAGGCTCTTTTGCTCCAAATTCAAGGAATATGAGAAGAGCAGGAGCAACTCCAAAAGAGACTGCATCTGCCAGGGAGTCAAGTTGCTCCCCGAGTTCTCCCCCCTTGAATCTGCGGGCAATGTATCCGTCCGCCCCATCTGCAATTGCCGCAAGCAGGAGCAGGATCAAAGCAAATCCAAAAGAGTCACTCTGGGCAGCTACTGCAATGGAACCAATCCCACAGATCAGGTTCAAAAGAGAGACCAGGTCCGGGAGTCTTAACATCTGGAATACGTTCATATTCAAAAGTCCCTGTCATTTTTTATTGTTGCTATAATTGTCTTGCCTGCAAGCACACGCTCCCCTTTTTCAACTGTAATGTCAAAATTATGAGGAATTGTTACATCAACTCTTGATCCAAAACGGATCATACCAATACGCTGTCCCTGTTCTACAATATCATTCACACTTGAATATGTGACAATCCTGCGGGCAATGGTACCTGCAATCTGTGTGACCTTTACATCCCCATATTTACTGTGGATAATAAATTCGTTTCTTTCATTCCTCTCCGAATCCTTACTAAAAGCAGGAAGATAACCACCTTTTTTGTATATTATCTCCCTGACTTTTCCGGAAATTGGAGCTCTATTAACATGCACGTTCTGGAGAAACATAAAAATACAAATTTTCCTGTCTCTGATATCGATAACCGTACCATCGGCAGGAGAGATCATGTAAGTGTCAGATGTTTCTACCTTTCTCTCGGGATCCCTGAAAAAGAGAACCATAACAAAAGTTAATGCCATTCCCATATAAGCAATATGATTAAGGAACGAGAAGCTATCTGTTGCCCTTGAAAGAATTGTAAACAGGGCGGTTACAGACGCAGCTGTGAAAAGCCAGGGTTCAGAACCTTTTGCAATCATTGATCTCAATCCCTAGCAAATCTATGCAGAAGATATTTCAATTCTTCGGAGAGTATGACCCAGAGACCATCAATCATTCCAAGTAATTCAGGCAAAATCTTGAGCACAGCATATGAAATTAAGAAGAGAGCTATTCCTGACCCTGCTTTGGCAATATAGTTATGTGCAATGACAAAACTATCAGCGCCAAACCACTGTTCTCCATAAGCCACAACCACAAAGATGTCTCTAATCAGGTTAAGAACATAGATCACGGGCACGGATACAATGAAAGCCGGAACCAGGCGACTAAGGGGAGCTCTGACAGAGCCTATCAGCCCCATAAAAAGAGCAATGCTTTCAATTGCGGTACATGCAAGGATAATCTCAACCGTATACCCGTTAAGGGTTATCATATTCCAGGCTTTCATATATGCCGGAACTTCGAAGTACTGGAGTGCCCAGGTAACCTGCGATGTAACACTTCCTATAATCCAGGTATTCAGGGAAGAGAAATTTGCAAATGGGAAATAAACAAGAGCCCCAAGTGCACTTGCATTTGTAAGCATTGAAGTTATGTCAAGGGCATCTCCTTCAGTCTGAGCTGAGACTGGCGAGTGCATTACTTCTCTATTATTATTTAGAATAAAAGGACCTTTTCTGTACTCCTGAAGCATTATATACGCCACAAGTAAGCAGAAAAGAGCAAAGAGGAATGTAAGAACCACATTGGCATAGTCCTGAATCTCAACGTAATGAAAAGGCTGGTAACCCCAATGGATGGAAAATACACCCCATCCTATTCCCCCTATAAGTTTACGAACTCTTAAGGTTTTGGGGATAACGGATGACGCAATCATTAATCCGACTGCGAGCCAGAGCACACTTTCTATCATTTTTCACGCACCTTTTTGCCCGGGATAAAGTCATTTGGTGTTTTGTATTATCCTGGTAATGGAAAATCTCGAGCAAGTTTTGAAGTTTTGGGAAAGTAAAACACGAAATACCCTAAAATAATTAATAGATTTCCATAGAGCTTCTACAAAGGACTTAAAGTTTTCATATCTAAATATTAAGGGACTCAAAGGTTATTGATTTTACTTTCTGATATAGCGAATTAGAAGTCCCGTGGGTTATCATCCCATGCACCGAACCAGGTAATTACCTGAAATTATGGATTACAGGTATCTGACCTAACTCAAAATATATAAATAAATACTGCCCGGACTTTTACAGTCAGGTATTTGATGATGTTAATAGTCCTGTAATAAATAACAAATTTCTATTATAGAAAAATAACGGATTATAAGATATTTATATATTAGAAGAAAAATTATTCAGATCTAACAGTTTTAATGTAAATAGATAAAGAAACTTTTGGTTATCCATAAAAGAGAAAACTTTAATAAAGACTACTGCGTAATTGGCTTTTTTGCTTGATGGAGACTCGACTCACATCACGGAGAACCAGAGAACAACTTAAAACAGAATTAAGAAGAATAAAAGAGTTGATAAGAATAATTGAAATACGATGACGAGTTTCTACAATATGCACAATACTAATATATTATTTTACATGGCGAAACTAATATATTATTTTACATGACGAAACTAATATATTATTTTACACGGCGAAATTAATATGTGATTTTACCTGGCGAAATGTCAGAAAAAGTAAATCAGGAAGGAGATTTGTAGAGAAAAAAGAGCTCACGGAAAGTGAACTGCGAAGGCGTTTATGAAACATAATACCCCCAGCCTAACCGTTGACACTGTAATTCTCTTTAAAAACAAGCTTGTTCTGGTGAAGAGAAAAAACCCCCCATATCAGGGAAAACTTGCCCTTCCTGGCGGCTTCGTCGAAATCGGGGAAAGTACAGAAAAAGCAGCTGTCAGGGAAGCTTTTGAAGAAACAGGCCTTTCTGTAGAGATTCTCAAACTTATCGGTGTATATTCCGATCCAGAACGCGACCCAAGAAGGCACACAGTATCAGTGTGTTACCTTGCGAAAGGATACGGAGACTTAAAATCAGGCTCTGATGCTGCTGCCGTGGAACTTTTTGAGCTTGATTCGATTCCTGATCTGGCTTTTGACCACAATAAAATGATAAATGACGCAAAAAGTGATATTAATGCAGTTCTGTACTAAATGCAAGAGTATGATGTTTCCGAAAGATGGTAACTACCACTGCAGAAAGTGTGGAAACATAATACCGATTGAAAGTGACGCAAAAAATTTCGTCTCTACAGCCAAAATTGATGATCACGAAATAGTGGTACTTGAAGGGGAACAGACTTCAGGTCTTCCAACAACGACTGCAAAATGCCCGGAGTGCGGAAACAATACTGCAGCCTGGTGGCTCAGACAGCTCAGGTCTGCTGACGAGTCCGAGACCCGCTTCTTCAAATGTACAAAATGCGGGTTTACATGGAGAGAATACGACTAAATTCCAAAATCATTTACTTACGGGCCTTTCTTAAAAACGGACTTCTGTGAAATATAACTCTGAAAAATATATTTCTAGATAATGAATTTTCAGGTCAGAACTTCTTTTATGTTTCAGGCAGAGCCTGAAGCCTCATGATTTTCTGACCAAGATTTATATAGTTGCCCGGACTTTGAACCTAATAGTTTAGCCCGATTTCATATTATTACTTATTTCGATTTGGGAAGTTTGCCTCAAAAGGATAGAAAGTCCCAAATTGTAAGGAAATTTATATATCCTGGGATAGATAAGGAGTTTAAGGCTTAATATATTTGATGGAGAAGAACCATGTTCAAGGCAGCAATTAATGCAGAGCTTCTGAAAGACGCAATTGCCGCACTGGCTGTAATTGTAGACGAGGTAAGGTTTAAAATTAAACCCGAAGGTATTTCAGTAAAGGCAGTTGATCCTGCTAATGTTGCAATGGGAATTTTTGAGCTTGGATCATCAGCTTTTGAAGAATACAGCGCTGATGAGTGTGAAATAGGAATTGACCTGAATAAGATTACCGACCTTCTGGGAATTGCGGACAGGAACGATACAGTTCAGATGCAGCTTGAGGAAGGGAGCAATAAGCTCCTGATTGATGTGGGAGGGCTGTCCTATACTCTTTCTCTTCTTGACCCTTCAACAATCCGTGCAGAGCCCAGAGTTCCTCAGCTTGAACTGCCTGCCAAAGTTGTCCTGAATGGTGCAGACCTCAGACGTGCCGTAAAAGCCGCAGAGAAAATCAGCGACCATATGCTTATGGGAGTTTCTGGTGATACTTTCTATATGGAAGCAAAGGGCGATACAGATCAGGTCCGCCTGGAGATGGGCAGAGACCAGTTAATCGACCTTAAAGCAGGTGAAGCCTGTTCCCTCTTCTCCCTGGACTACCTGACAGATATAGTCAAGCCCACAAACAAGGTAAATGAAGTTACTCTCTCCCTTGGAAGGGATTTTCCTATCCTGATCGACTTTGAAATTGCAAACGGTGCGGGAAGAATTTCTTACCTGCTGGCTCCGAGAATCGAGTCGGACTAAGGATGGCATGCGGGCAGAAAAACTTGCATATTACCCATTTACTTCAGAAGCATCTACCCACGTTGGAAACCTGGGAATTTCATTAGAAAGCCTGCTTAATTCAAGGGCTTACAGGGCTGCAAGAGTCCGTGGAATAGAAAGGGTAAAAGAAGCTCTTGAAGGAGAAATAAAAAAATCTCCTTTATCAGGGGAAGCCAAGGTGCTTTCAGAACTCCTTTCCTATCCCTTTGCAAGGATGCTGGTTGCCTGCGTAGATGACCAGCTTTTTACCCGGCGTTATGCTCTGGCAGAAGCCAAGGCTGCCTATACTTTTTTGAGAAATGAAGACCCTGATTTTTTGCTCGAATTCGGGGGAGATTTTGAAATCCTGGCAGATTATCAGGATTCCTATTTCAGCATACATTTTACGGATTATATCCGGTATTCAAATTCCCTGAAAGATCCCTCCTGGAAACTGACAAACCGCCAGCTCAGGGCAGGTAAGATAAAAATAACAAGAGAAGAGTTTGCAAGGCTTCTTGAAGAAGCAGTCAGGGAAAGGATTGAACAGTCCTTCCCTATCCCGGAAATCCCCCCCGAAGTTTCCAGTTTCTGCACCCCATATGTTGCTGAGATAAAAGAGCAATTCGAAGTCCAGAAAAATAAATTTGGAGCTACGGATTTTGGAGCTGTTGAGCCCGAACTCTTTCCTCCCTGTATAGTCCATGCTCTTGCGAATGTACAGGGCGGGGTAAACCTCGCCCATTCAATGCGTTTTGCGATGACCTCTTTCCTGCTCAATGTGGGCATGTCAGTGGATGAAATCCTCAACCTTTTCAATATCTCCCCTGATTTTGATGCGGAAAAAACCCTCTACCAGATAGAGCATATTGCGGGTGCTACAGGCAATGCATACAAACCCCCTGCCTGCGACACTATGAGGACTTATGGCAACTGCGTCGGGAAAGATAGGCTCTGCGAAAAAATCAGCCACCCTCTGGGGTATTACGAGAAAAAAGTGTTTTTGAAGAATAAAGAAAAAGAACAGGTAGAGGGAGAAAAACAAAAGGAAAAGGAAAAGGATGATGGAAAGGAAAAAAAAGAGAAAGAAAAGTGAAGTGATAGAGAAAAAATAGAGAAATAAAATGATAAAAAGGATAGAGAAATACTTCAGAGCTGCCAGACATCGGCTGTTCACAAAAACTGTCTGACAAATTCCTCTGGCATTAAAGTGCGTTTTGAAGTTTCTTCGATAGAAAATCCTTCGCTTAACATCCTTTTTACTACACTTTCCATGGGTTCGCCAACTTCAACAATGTGCATATCAGGATCGTAAAATCTGATAACCCGCTGTCCCCAGGGCTGTTCTTTTAATTCGTGCACATATTCAATTGAATCTATACCTTTCAGTTTTTGAAGGAAACTATCTAAATCTTCCTCTTCAAAATACAATTCAGAATTATTCGATTTTTGAATGATGTCATTCTTGTTTATGCTTATTAAATCTGAAAAGTGGGATTTTAGATGTATCGCAAAACCGCCCTCAAATGATACATTTTCTCCAAAATCGCATTCTACTTTTTGATTGAGAACCTTTTCGTAAAAGTTCTTTGAAATTTCCATATTGTTGACAACAATAAGCGGGCATATAAATTTCATATTATTTCCTCCTTCTATAAGTGAGTATGTTACTGGATGTGAACTATTGTTTTAGATATTCATACAAATACCAAAACATCAAACTATATCCAATATACTGAATACACCCAACTATATCCAATATACTGAAAAACCAACTATATCCAATATACTGAAAAACCAACTATATCCAATATACTGAATACACCCAACAATTATCTGGATACCCTTTCCAGTATAGTTACTCTGTTCCCAAAAATTACTTCGGTGCTTATCGGTGCTTATATTACTTCGGTGCTTATTAATCTCAGCCTAGCAATCTGAAAGTATTTTTCCTGAAACTTCAAGATAAAGGCCTCACAAAAAAGCATTAAAAAGAAAAAAAGGTATTTAAAGAGGGTATCTGAAGATTAAACAGGGCATCTGAAGAGGAGATTGGAAAAAGGATTTTTTACCTCTCCCCTAACATTTTATTTTCTTTTGTATTCCCGGCATTTTTGCACGAATTTTTCTACCGGGAAGCTGGCAGGATGGGAATGCATATACCCTGCGAGGGTATTATACTCAAGAAGGCCGTCAAAGCTATCCTGTATACCTTTTCCACGGATCATCTCATATGCGAATTTGGCATCTCTGTCACATTCCGTAAGGGAGTAATGGAACTCATGGCCCCTGATATTGCGGGAAGAGAAATTTTTGTCAAGAGGGCGGGCTTCAGTATATCCGAGAGCTTTCAGCCGGTTTGTCATGCGCGTATTTGCAGGTACGACATCAGCCAGTTTATAAACCCGGTCATCGACCTCGTAAGTTCCGCATAGATAAAGCAGACCGCCGCATTCCGCATAGATGGGAAGGCCGTCAGCTGCAAGTCCTTTCAATTTACGAGTGGTTTCCGAATTTTCAAGAACTTCTGCATAGAGCTCGGGGTAGCCACCCCCAAGGTAAATCCCGTCCATATCAGGAACTTCCCCTTCCATTGGACTGAAAAATACGACTTCTGCTCCGTTATCTTCGAATGAGTCAAACATATCTCTGTAGTAGAAACAGAAAGCAGGGTCCCAGGCAACTCCGATCCTGAGATCTGTCCCCGGGTTCTGGATTCTCTCAGATTCCGGAACCGAACAGGGTTCAGCAAGTTCAAGCACTGCATCAAGGTCAACGTTTTCTTCGATAAATGCTGCCATTTCTGCGGTGTTATAGTCCTTTTCATGTGCCATATAAAGCCCAAGGTGCCTTGAAGGGACCTCAATATCCTTCCTTCGGGGAATTGTGCCGATAACAGGGATGTTGCCAGGAAGCGAATTTTTTACAAGCTCTGCATGGCGGGGGCTTCCTACCTGATTCAGGATGACGCCTGCAACCCGGACTTCCGGGTCGAATTCGGAATAGCCTTTCAGGAGGGCTGCGGCACTTCTGGACATGCCGTGAACATTGATTACCAGAATCACCGGAATGTCCAGAGTCTTTGCTACGTGTGCCGAGCTTGCAATTTCCGTAGAGTCAATCCCGTCAAAGAGCCCCATGACCCCTTCAACGACAACTATTTCAGCATCTGCGGACGTGCGGGCAACTGTCTGCCTGACACCTTCCGTACCCATTATGTAGGTATCCAGATTTCTGGAGGTGCGTCCGCAGATGGCAGTGTGATGGGAAGGGTCGATGTAATCCGGGCCTACCTTGTAAGGCTGGACTTTTAGCTGCCTGTGCTTGAGGGCAGCCATAATACCCATGGAGACTGTAGTTTTTCCAACTCCGCTATGGGTTCCTGCGATAAGTATTCCTTTTGTCATTTGGTAACTATTGTATAATTAATATATATAAGGCTATTAACCAGGCAGTTTCCAGCCCCTTATATTATTTCAATAAAATAAAAAGAAATAAAAGTGAAAAGAAATAGGAAGAATTTTGATAATTTATGCAAATAATATGAATAAATCATATTTTTTAGGAAAAATTAGGATTTAACAGAACCAACTAATGCTAACATTGTAATGTATTGATTAACTTATAATTCCGCCTCATAGACAGCATTATAAAATAAAAAAAAGTATTATAAAGTTTCAAAGTTGTTTTTATCGGGTCATATAGTATAATCAAGTTTTAGGAGTTTTTTATCTGTATTATTTACCATAATAAAGGCTTATATTCGTTTTTTTGTTCTGGTTTTGAGAAATCAAATAAGTATTGTTATATGTTTAACTGTACCGACACTTTTGGGTTCCAGATTTTTCCATATAAAAACGAGCAAGATCAGGCGAAATTGTTGGAACGTTTGGAGGGACAAAATGCACTTCAGTGAAAAACCAATTATGAAAATTCTGGCATGTATTTCTATTATAATAATGATGTCAAGTTTAATTGCTGCAGGAGCAGCTTCCTGTAATGCTCTTACAAAATCTGCAGGAAATTCGACAACTTCTATTGCAGATTGTGATCAGGGAAAATGTGTATGTGATTCATGTGTATG
>DUGS01000174.1:0-391 GCA_013331265.1 Methanosarcina sp. | reverse complement strand
ATTCATGTGTATGTGATTCATGTGACTGTGAGTCTATTGCAGCATGTAAACAGGCAAACTGTGGCTGTGAATCATGTGACTGCACATCTACTCCAGATTGTGGTCAATTAAGCTGTGAAAAAATTGCAGGCTGCGGACAGGGGAAATGTGATTCATGTGACTGTGAGTCTATTGCAACATGTAAACAGGCAAACTGTGGCTGTGAATCATGTGGCTGCGAATCTATTATCGACTGTGGACAGGAAAGCTCTGATGACATAGAAGAGACTCTAGCAGCAGATGGTTGTGGCAAAGTTGCAGTAACTTTAGAAGAAGAGTCTGAAGGCTGTGACAAATCCAAAGAAACCTCAAAAACAGCAGAATGCAGCAAAGCTGTAGAAACAGGATGTAG
>DUGS01000049.1:2775-16706 GCA_013331265.1 Methanosarcina sp. | reverse complement strand
GTAACATGCCTTATTTTAACAACCGTGCCTACAGTATTAGGCGGCGAGAACACACAGGTCGTAACTGTTGCCGGAGACGGAAGTGGAGACTACAACTGTGATGGAGTAGACGATCACGTCCAGATTAACCAGGCACTTGAATATGCAGCAGCAAATCCGGGAACAACCGTTCAACTTAAAGGTCCATTCACATATGACATCGGTGATTCTCTTCTGATAGGCAGCGACACAACCCTTGAAGGAGACTCCGGTGTAACAATTAAGCTTGCGGACGGACTGCCGGTCTGGGGTGGGAGTGACAGCATTTCAGAAAAGAAAGCCATGCTTATGGTCAGAGGCGGTTCTGCATCCAATGTTGCAATAAAAAACATAATTGTCGATGGCAGTCAGAGCGACTATTACCCTGACGTCAGGCTTGGAACTTCCTGTTATAACATGGCAACCATAGTAAACTGCAACGGATTAACAATCCAGGGCGTTACATTCCAGAACGGATGTAATGATGCCATGCTTATTTCGAGCTCCAGCAACATAGTGATAGATACAGTAACCGTAAACAAATGTGGGCACGACGGCGTATATGCCTATCATGTAGATGGTATTACAGTCAAGAACTGTAACTTTATTAACAGAACTAATTCGTCCGTCAGGTTCGATTCCGTAACCGATGGGGTCATGCAAAACAATGAATGTACCACATCTGGCGGTGGGTACGCAGGCTTAGAATTACAGGGAACTCTTGTAAACATAGATGCCTCTGGGAACTATTTCCATGACCTGGACGCACCCGCAGTAGTACATTTAAACACACAAGAAACCAATGTAAACATCCACGACAACAGAATTGAAAACTGTGGATAAAGAAACATTAATTGGGAAACTCAATTGGGAAACTCTCAGTTAATTAACTGAGAGCCAATCCAATTTATAGGAAGGAGCGTAAAACCCATGAAATCTTAATTTCATGGGATATAAGCGTCAACTATTAGAAAGCCCTATTTTTAGAAAGCCCTATTTTCTCCTAATTTAACAGATTCTATTATCTCAATATGATCAGCAATTTATTTTTCTTTAATCAGGGAGTCGATTCCATCATACAATGCTCTTAATGCTATGCTGAGCCTGCGGACTTCAACCTGCCATACCGTTTTACTGATATGCCGGTCTCCTCCGGCTTTGACAGCCGCCACCCATGCGTATTTTCTAGCTAATTTTGAATTGCGTAAAGTGGAATTAAAAGCCTGCCCTGTTTTCTGGTTGCTGTATTTTTCATTAATAAGGAACTCATAGATTTCCTGAACCCTTTCGAGAAGCTTTCGTTCACTTTCGGGACCTGATGCCCCAAAAATAGTCAGGTTCCAGAGACGGAACTTGACCTCATTAGTTTCGAAAACAAGCTTCTGGGACTCTGCAATATCCAGCATTTTTCTAAATTCACGGAAAATATCCGTATTCTCGGAAGATGAAGGTAGAGTTTTATCCAGTGAAATCATAACATGAATGCACTCATGAAAAAGAATTCTGGCTATAAGGAACTCAACTCTCTCCTGAATGTTCCAGAACCTTGTTACAATGGATTCGTCCCAGAGCTGATACGGGTTAACCAGAATAAGGGATCTGTAAACTATCTTCTTATTCTTTTCTGAAACCGAACGTTTCGGGTAAAGAGTTATTCCCTGCATTTTCCCAAAAAACTGAACCCTCACTGCCAGATCCCAGCAGTAGTCCCACTCTCCATCCCGTATGCACTTAACTCTGCAGTATCCACCGTCAAAGTGAACATTTTCAAGCAGGCAGTATATATCCTTGCTGTGTTTTTTGAGAATTGATTTTACTCTGGATTCCCGATAGATGCTGAGGTCAAGGTAAGGAACATACTGGACAGCAGAAGTGTAAGAAAAGCATGAAGACGGGTTCGGGTTATAAAAACCCTGAAACCAGGGACCTGAGTTGTCCTGTGATACGTTATCCTTTTGTTCAACTGACCGGGCTTTTTTTTCCATACAATTTTCCCTCCAACATGCCCTATATGATATTATTGTGGAGGATATATAAAAATTAATCAACAGGAATTATAAATGAAAACAGGCAGTGGAACTGAAGTAAGGCATATCCTGCTGAAAGGAGGGAAAAAGTTCTGTTTAAACTTTTCCGCTATTACTTCCGCAAACAGGGCAGTTGTTCAGCTTTGCAAGTGAGATTTCACTGAAGCTTCCGGAAAGCCCGTTCCAGAATAAAAGCCTGCCCTCCAGAAGCTTTCCTTTACCGGTCAGGAACTTGACCGCTTCGCTTACCTGAATGGAACCTATAACACCCGCAGTTGCTCCGATAATCGGAAAAACCTCTTTTTTTGGAATTCTCGGGAAAATACAGTAAAAACAGGGCGTTTTTCCAGGAATTATTGTTGTGACCTGCCCGTCATAACCTGTAACTGCTCCATGAATTAAAGGAATATTTCTCTTAATTGAAAGCCTGTTAAGAATATGCCTTGTTTCCATATTATCCAGGGCATCAATTATAATATCACATTCAGGAACCAGATAATCAATGTTTGACTCGGTAAGCATCTCTTTAATTATTTCAACTTCAATTAGAGGGTTCATTAAAAGAAGCTTTTCCTTTGCGGATTCAATCTTTGCTCTCCCAATATCCTTTTCATGGTGGAGAAACTGCCTGTTCAGGTTTGTAGGGTCTACAGTGTCAAAATCCGCAAGGATTATTTTTCCTATCCCTGCAATTGCAAGGTATGTTGATACAGGAGATCCGAGCCCTCCGGCACCGGCAACAAATACCCTTGCAGCCTTCAACTTCTCCTGCCCCTCCTCCCCAAAAAGAAGAATCTGCCTACTATACTTTTCTCGTTCCATATTATCCATGTGAGTGACTTCCGGAATGTTGATTACAGGATTTTTGATATCTAAAGGTACTGGTTTCTACTATATAATATTTAGAGAGATATGATATTTAGAGAGTGGATAAACTGATGTACAGGCAACATTTTGAGTTAGACAATACTGAACTTCATAAAAGTTCATTTACTTTTCTCAGTAGATTGATTTCTTTAACTTTTCTCAGTAGATTGATTTCTTTATGCATAACGTCTTCGGAGAGCAGAAACAAGAACAGAAATCCTCATGATGAAATAAGATCCAGGACAATACAGGATTAGCATCTATGTTTAAAATTTGCAGAAAAGCTCGAGAGAATGTATAAAACAGCATCAAAAAAATATACAGCATCAAAAATGATGTAAAAAAGGTACAAGAGAAGGTATATTTATGAGGAGAAGCATAACCGGGGGAAGAGGAGTTTAAAAGCCTTAAAGGCAGAATTTTTTTTGGAAAAATTAATTAAGGTAAGACCCATAAAAATGGTTACATCATTTTTAGCACTACTTTAGCACTACTGGAACCGGGTACGGCGGCTCATTTTCATCATGACTTTTAAAGAGGTTACGAATGAGATTCTGGAATGCAGATGAGACGCTGTAAAAATAGAAAATAAAGGTTTTGGATTTATGAAAATTCTGGATTTAAAAAATACGATCCTCAATATCAAGCGAGAATTCTCTGGTTATTTTAAAGAGAGAGATGCCGAAATCAATGGTTCTCTTCTGGCGCTACTTTCAGGAGAACATATACTTTTGCTTGGGCCCCCAGGCACTGCAAAGACCCTGCTTGCAAGCAAAATTTGCGAAACCATCGAAGGGGGAAATTTTTTCCATTATCTTCTTACTCGCTTTTCCACTCCGGAAGAAGTGTTTGGACCTCTTTCTTTAAAAGCACTTGAAAGGGACGAATTCAGCCGTAGAGTGGAAGGATACCTGCCAACTGCACATATAGCCCTTCTTGACGAGATTTTCAAGGCGAATAGCTCTATATTGAACAGCCTTTTGACAGTCCTGAATGAGAGAAAGTACCATAACGGCAAGGAAGTCATGGACGTGCCTCTCTTTTCTGTTTTTGGAGCTTCAAATGAACTGCCCGAAGAAGATGAAAGCCTTGAAGCCCTTTACGACAGGTTTCTTTTCAGGTATAGGGTGGACTATATCCAGCACGAAGAGAACCTTGAAGCTCTCATTTTCGAAAATGCGGAAGACTTCCAGCCTTCAACCAAACTCTCGGTTGAAGATATAAAGGAGATCCAGAAGAAAGCAAGGGAAATGCCTGTAGACCCTGAAGTCCGGACAATTATTCGAGGGTTGAGAAGAGAGCTTAAAAACTCGAATCTCTTTGTTTCGGACAGGCGCTGGAAGAAGATTATAAACGTGCTCAGAGTAGCTTCAGCCGTAAACGGGCACACAAGCGTAAACAGAATGACAGTTGTTCTGCTGCAGCATATGCTCTGGGACCTGCCGGAACAGAAGGAAACTATCAGGAAACTTATCCTGGACAGGGTTGTTTCAGGAGGCACTGATACCGGAAAGCTAAAGCAGGATGTGCTTGACCTTAGAAATTCCGTTTACAGCTGTCTGCAACAGGAACTTCCGGACACGGTTTCCTGTAATAAGTGCTTTGAAGAGGAGAAAAAGACTGCAGGAGTTCTCAGGAGTACCAGATTTACGGGAGTGAAAGCTCCAAAAAGCCTCACATTCAATAATGCCCTTGATCTTTTAAAACACCATGTGGAATTTCCTGCTCATAGCTATAGTCTTGGGCTTGACTACGGCAATACTAACGGTTCACTGAGCTTCGAAGCTGTGGCAGAAAAGTTCCGCCGCAGGTACGGGTTTGAGTTCAAGCTAAGCCTGGACTACGGAGACAAAAAACTCTACGAAAAAGAGTATGAAAACCTTGAGGAAAGGTTGAACTACTTCAGAAAGCAGGTACAGGAAGAAGAAAAAGCTCTTGAGGAAACTCTCAGGGAAAATATCTGGATTTCCGGACAGGACAGCAAAGAAATTCTGATAAAATATCATTCCAAAAATACGGATATTTACGAGATAGCAGGCCATCTGAATGAAATCCGGGTCCTGCTGGAAAAACCAAAAATATTCGATGTGGAAATCGAAGAAGTAAAAGTTGCCTGATCCGAACCCCGGAAAGCCCAAAAAAGGAAAAAAAGAATATGCAGGACCTGAAAAGCTCAAAAAAAGTTTTCGAAAATCTATCCGGGTCAGATAGAATATCAAATCTATCAGGATCAGATAGGACATCTTTTGACCGGGACTTCAATCCTTTTACTATACTGAATACAGAACTGCGGGAATTTCTGGCAGTTCCCCGAAAAATTCCTCACAGGCTAAGGGAAGAGATCGCAGAGGTCCTTATTTATGAGCTCCTTTCAGGAATAGACTACGAAATAAAGGATGAAAAACGCTTTACGGAAAAGTTCGGGGTTTTTTATCCTATATTTCTTAGTATGAGAAACCAGCAGGTCTGGGAAGAAATAAAAACCCTCACAGGAGAAAACCGCATGGCAGGGGTTTTTATCCTGAGAACTCTGCTCGAAGAGCTTTTTACTCTCATTGAGGATTATGAAAAAGCAGAGAAGGAGCTCTTAAGAAATCCCCGAAAAGAACTGGAAAAAGCTCTGAAAGCCCTGAAAGAGCTGATCAATGAAACTCAGGCTTTGTGGGAAAGAAATAGACTGGAAAGGACTGAAAGCCTGAGAAACTATGAGTGGGAGAGGAATTCAAACGAATTTCAGGAAAGAAAGAGAGCAGAAGAGAGCAGCCAGAGCAGCCAGGGAAGTTTCCTTAAAAGGCTGGGAGACCGGGCAGAGAACTATCAGGACCAGGAATCTGAAGACTCTGCCGCATCTGAAATACTTGCCTCAATGACCAGGGAATTCATGTTCAGTGAAAAGGCTGGCGAGGCTGTTGACTCGGTAGTAGGGGAAAAGATAGCTGCAAAGCTTGAGGAGCTTATCCCTCTCCTTGAAGACCACCTTGAAATGCTTGAAATCCTGTCCATGCTTTTTCCGGGAAGGGCATGGGACTATTCCTTACAGGCTCTGCACAGGGAATATTTCGAAAACCTCGAGAAGTATGCATCTCTTTTCAGGAAAAGTTCTGACTTGCATGAGATCCTTGAACAGGTAGGCAGAATTGAGCTTGAGTACGGCTCAAAAAAATTGCGGCTATCCCCGCACAGCAAAAGCGAAGTGCACACAGTCACCTTTTCAGGCGACATCCAGACCCTGCTTCCAATAGAAACCGTAAAGCTCAAAAACCCCGTGCTGAAACGCAAGTTCTACGCCGACATGATAGAAGGAAAACTACTTACATACCAGTTAAGAGGAGAAAACTGGAACTCGGACCTCGCAGGGAAAAAGAGGAAGGGACCTGTTGTCGCCCTTGTCGATACCTCTGCTTCCATGCGGGGAGCCCCTGAGCTTCTTGCAAAAGCCGTGGTCCTGGCAATTGCGAGAAGGATGTTAAGAGAAAACAGGGATGTCAAAGTAATTCTTTTTTCATCGAAATGGCAGACCGTTGAGATAGAACTTACGGACAAAAAACGTATGGGAAAAGAGTTTCTGGAATTTCTTAAGTATACTTTTGGGGGTGGCACGGATTTCAATACAGCACTCAGGGCAGGATTAAAAACATTAAAAGGGGAAAAAGGCTTTCATGAAGCAGACCTGCTTTTTCTTACGGACGGGAACTCAGAACTGTCAGAAAGGCCTCTTATCCGCGAATGGAATGAGATAAAAGTAGAAAGAAAAGCCCGCATCTTTTCCCTGATAATAGGAAACTACGATGCAGGAGGTCTGGACCAGGTCTCAGACCATACCTATATAATCCATGATTCAGGAAACTGGCAGGTCGAGGAAAGCCCTGCAAGGTTTATAAAAGCAGTCAGCAAGTCTGCGAGGATGTTTTAACGGGCAGTAAATGTGCCTAATGCCTGCGCTTAAGGCGCCTGCCCACCTCTTCTATGAACTCTTCCATATCCCTTCTGCCAGGCGTTTGATGTCTGTAAATACTTGACAGGACAACAAATGCTGCCTTTTTGCCTCTGGTAGACTTCTTAAATAAACCGAGCTCGATCACCATAATTATAGTTTCAGAGATTAACTTGCGGTCCCCTGGACTTAGATTACTCCAGCTGTCGTTGAGTCTTTTTGAAGAGACTTTTACCGACTCCTTGCCCTCAGAAGCTATTGCCGAGGCTTTTGAAGAGACAGCCTTTGAGATTTTTAGAACCTGGTCCTTTCCGCGGCAGGCGGTTTTAGAAAACGTCCTGAAAGCTCTTCCCGGAATCTCCTTCATTCGCATTTTTTCGTAAGCAGAGGTATTTTCCCGGCAATTTTCCGAAAATCCACTTTTGGAGGTTCTTTTTTCTAGAGTTTTGCGGATCTCTTCAAAGATTTCAGTGATTTCCTCCCTGGATCTCGTTTTAAGGTATTCTCTGAGATTTTCCAGTAGTTCAGAGTCCACTTCGTCAGAATAGTCTTCTCCGGAAGCAGGGTCTTCGCTAACTTCGACAAACTCGGCATCGATGACAGGACTGGACCCTATGAAAGAGTCACGTAACGAATCCTTCCCTGACTCCGGATTTTTCCTGAACCTGCAACCGGATTTTGAGAATCTCTTGAATATGTCCTGTTTGTTTTTTAGCAAGAATATCACATCCATGCCTTAAAGTAAAACAACTGTTACTCGTTTTCTTCCGGAATGTCCATAGCCCGAAGCAGTCTCTGCGCCAGCACTGCTGTATACGGTCCGTAATTGCATAAACCGTTTCATTCTGGGATCTAATATCTTTTTCTGTTTACGTTGCTACCAGGCTCGGGGTTATCTTGCCGGAATATTGTAAATCCCGCTATGATATTGAAACTCTGGAGGTGCCGGAAAATTGGATTGACGAAGAAAGCGCCCTTAAATAGAGGATATAAACCTGTTTTTTCCTTGATCTTGAGTAAAAATGCCAGCAGTTCCTGATTAATTGTTTTATCTATTCCGGACTCGAAGAGAATTTCTCAGTTTATTTCTCCCCCGAGCCGCTCTGGGCTGGTCCGCCTGTCAGGAAAAAATAACTTACAGACCCGTACCGCAATTAAGAGGGTCGATACATTGAAGAAAGATGCCCTTCCTTGAGATAATATTCTACATTTCCATCCTTATTAGTCCTCGTGAACTCGACACGTATAAGAAGAGAATCTGATTTATAGCAGGATAGGGTTTACTGGAGAAAGGTGAACCACTACTCAGCTAAAGACTTAATTATATTTATTATATGAAGTACAGCCTGAGCATATAACTTAATTAAATGCTTGAAGCGCCGATAATGTTCAGGTACCTCGTAATTACTTCCCCGGGGTTAACCGTCCAGGAATTTTCTATTATTCATCTGGGTATGCACATACAGGGCAAATAAAATTAGATAAGAATAAGAAAATGTCTGTTTCCCGGAAGCATGAAGATAATAAGCCCGAAGGACTAAAGTAGTCTAAAGATAAGATTGGGCTCAAAATGCTCTAAAGATAAGATTGGGCTCTCACAGGATAAAGAAAAGTGAGACAAGAATCAAAAAATAACTCATAAAAAGCAATCAATAAACAGCTCATCATTTTATATCATATTCTTGCTGGAGGTAAAAAATACAATGAGAGAAGGCCTGGACCCCTTTGGGGTAAGAGACAGCATCGAAACAACTGCCGGAAAAGCTACGATTTACAGACTGAAGAAACTGGAAGAAAAGGGCTTTGAAGGGATTTCCCTGCTCCCCTACTCTATAAGGATCCTGCTGGAATCCATGCTCCGGCATGCGGATACTGAAAAGAGGATAATAACTGCAGAAGACGTGGAAGCTCTTGCCCGCTGGAGCCCTGAAAATATAAGTGAAAGGGATATTCCGTTTATTCCTTCAAGGGTAGTCATGCAGGACTTCACTGGTGTTCCTGCAGTAGTTGACCTGGCAGCCCTCCGCTCGGCAATGGAGCGCCTTGGAGGAGACCCTGCTAAAATCAACCCTGTAATCCCTGCCGACATGGTTATTGACCATTCGGTCCAGGTTGACTCTTACGGCACGGCATATGCTCTTGGGGAAAATGAGAAAAAGGAGTTTGAACGCAACAAAGAGCGTTATACCGTCCTCCGCTGGGCACAGAAAGCCTTTGACAATTTCAGGGTTGTGCCTCCAGGAAGAGGAATTATCCATCAGGTAAACCTTGAATATCTGACCCCGCTTGTGCACCTGAAAGAGAAAGAAGGAGAACTATTTGCTTTCCCGGACACTCTTGTAGGGACTGACTCCCATACAACAATGATCAACGGGATAGGAGTGCTCGGCTGGGGAGTAGGCGGCATAGAAGCCGAAGCCGTAATGCTCGGGCAGCCTTACTATATGCCTGTTCCTGAGGTTGTCGGCTTTAAACTCTACGGAAAACTGGGACCCGGAGTTACCGCTACTGACCTTGTTCTCACGATCACAAAAATGTTAAGAAAACACGGAGTTGTCGGCAAGTTTGTCGAGTTCTACGGGCCCGGCCTTAACTTCCTCAGCCTTCCTGACAGGGCAACTATTTCAAACATGGCTCCGGAATACGGGGCAACTCTTGGGATTTTCCCTCCTGACCTTGAGACTCTGGACTACCTGAAGAGGACAGGCAGGAGCGATGAACAGGTTGATCTTGTGAAAAAGTACCTGGAAGCACAGGACCTTCTTTACTCTGTCAACAAACCCGAACCTGTATTCAGCAGTAACCTCGAACTTGATATGAGTACCGTAAAGCCCTGCCTTGCAGGTCCCAAACGCCCGCAGGACCAGCTTTTCCTGAATGAGGTCTCTGAGAATTTCCGTGAAATAATGAGGCAGACCTTCATAAGAAAGAAGGAAGCAGGCACTGAGCTTGCCAGAGACCCTGCTTATTTGCGCTGGCTGGGAGAAGGAGGAACACCTGTTGAAGAATCCGAAGCCTCGGTAGAGGAAAAGATAGAAAAGGTTGACTCCACCGAGAGAGACTTCAGGGTCACACATGGTTCCGTTGTTATCGCAGCCATTACTTCATGTACCAATACCTCTAACCCATCGGTTCTCATAGGGGCCGGGCTGCTCGCAAAAAAGGCTATTGAAAGAGGCCTGAAGGTAAAACCCTTTGTGAAAACAAGCCTGTCTCCAGGTTCAAGAGTGGCTACCGAGTACCTTGGAGCCGCAGGTCTTCTACCTTATCTTGAGGCTCTGGGTTTCCACCAGGTCGGGTACGGCTGTATGACCTGCATAGGAAACAGCGGGCCTCTACCAGAACAGGTTGCAAAAGAAATCAAAGAAAAGGACCTTACAGTTGCAGCCGTACTCAGCGGGAACAGGAACTTTGAAGGCAGGATCAATCCCCATGTAAGAGCAAACTACCTCGCTTCCCCACCACTTGTTGTTGCATATGCAATAGCAGGCACTGTGAATATAAACTTCGAAACCGATCCGCTTGCATATGACCCTAACGGGCTGCCTGTATATCTCAGAGATATCTGGCCCGGGCAGGATGAGATAAAGCAGGTAGAAAAGAACAGTGTCAGGCCTGAAATGTTTAAAAAAGAATACTCGGGTGTTCTGGAAGGCGCAAAACTCTGGAAAGAGCTGGAAGTCCCTGGGGGCACCCTTTATGACTGGAGTCCGACCTCAACTTATATCCAGGAACCACCTTATTTTGTGGATTTCCCGCTTACTCTGCCTCTGCCCGGAGATATACGGAATTCAAGAGTCCTTGCCGTTTTCGGGGATAGCATCACTACGGACCACATTTCCCCAGCAGGCGATATTCCGGCAGAGAGCCCTGCAGGCAGATACCTGATGTCCTGGGGTGTTGACCAGAAAGATTTCAATTCTTACGGTTCACGCAGGGGCAACCATGAGGTAATGATGCGCGGGACCTTCGCAAATATCCGGCTCAGAAACAGGTTTGTAAGCAGGGAAGGAGGATGGACTGTCTACCATCTCAAAGGAGAAGCTTTCCCGCCTGAAGCCTGTGAAGAGGGAATACCGATCTATGACGCATCTTTGCTGTATGCGGATAATAATGTCCCTTTGATTGTTATTGCAGGAAAAGAATACGGAACAGGCAGTTCCCGCGACTGGGCAGCAAAAGGAACATTCCTCCTTGGTGTAAAAGCAGTTATTGCCGAGTCCTTTGAGCGCATCCACAGAAGCAACCTTGTGGGTATGGGAGTTCTTCCCCTGCAGTTTAAGGCAGGAGAAAATGCAGATACTCTCGGGCTTACAGGAAAGGAGAGCTATGACATCCTTGGAATTGAAAAAATGGAGCCCCACGGAGAGCTTACCGTAAAGGCAAAGGACGACAGCGGGAAAGAAATAGAGTTTAAAGTAGCACTGAGGCTGGATTCTGCTGTGGAAATAGAGTACTACAGGAACGGTGGGATATTGCATAAGTTCCTGCGTGATTCTGTAAAGAAAAAATAACAGGTTACTAATGCCAGAACAGTAAAAAGAAGATTTTTAAAGAGGTCCTGCAAACCTGAATAATGCTTTTCTTTTTTCAGGACCTCTCACTTTATCCGGGCCCGATAGAGGATTATTTCAGGCAAAATAGATATTTTTGAGTTACATTACACTGGAAAATTATATTTATAGTTAGAAACAGTTAAAAGGTTAAAAGAGGCACGGATCTTAATTTAGATAAATATATTAAAAATGAGTTGAATTTACAATTTCAACAAATTTAATATACTAATTTGATGATAATACAATTGCATTGTCATCTATTTTTGGACCCAAAAGTCCTTCGTGTTAAATCTTTCACGTATAATCAGAGGATTCTCCAATTTCAAAGTTTTTCGAAAAATCCTCTAGGCATGACTGCGAGGTAGAAAATGAGTAAAAATATATGTTTCATAGACGGGCTGGAGGGCATTCTGAAGTACAGGGACGTCGATATCAACGAACTAATCGATCTTCCCTATGATGCAGTTTCCTATCTGCTAATCCGGGGAGAACTCCCAGGAAAACAGGAACTTGCCGAGTACTCAGCCCGCCTGCATGCGGAACGCGGAATCAACAGGGAGGTAATGGACATAATCCGCATGTGCAATTTAAATATCGATGCCATGGAAGCGCTGCGCACTGTTGTTTCTTTCATATCGCAATTTGATCCGGACCTGAATGACAACTCTCAAGAAGGGAATATGAGAAAAGCCATAAGGTTAATTGCCGTGGTCCCAACCATTGTTGCTGCTTATTATAGAACGGCAAACGGAAAGGAACCTGTACCCCCTGATCCTTCCCTTTCCCATGGAGCCAATTTCCTGTATATGATAAAAGGAATCAAGCCGGACCCGCTTGAAGCCGAAATCATGGAAAAAGACTTTATTCTCAGTGCCGAGCATGAACTGAATGCTTCTACCTTTTCTTCTAGAGTTACAGCTTCAACTTTATCAGACCTTTATTCTGCTGTTGTTTCCGGGCTCTGCACACTCAAAGGTCCTCTTCATGGAGGAGCAAGAGCAGAAGTGATGACCATGCTTGAAGAAATAGCCAGCCCTGAAAATGCCGAGATGTACGTCCTCGAAAAAATCAAAAAAAGAGAGAAAATAATGGGTTTCGGGCATAGGGTCTACAAGACATATGACCCAAGAGGCACAATATTCAAGCAGCTCTCCAGGAGACTGGCTGAAGTTAAAGGGGATATGCGCTGGTACTCAATAGCCGAGGAAATCGAAAATAATGTTATTCGCGAGCTTGTAGAAAAGAGAGGAAAGCCGATTTATCCGAACATTGATTTTTATTCCGGAGTCATCTACAAATATATGGAGATTCCCCCTCAGCTTGCGACCTCAATTTTTGCAATCGGAAGAATCTCAGGCTGGATAGCCCACTGCTTTGACCAGTATGAGAAGAAGAGGATCATAAGGCCCAGGATCTTCATGCTCGATGAATGCTAAAATCTCGAAAAAGCCCTGTTGCGCCTGAAAAACGGCAGAAACAAACGAATAGAAATAGAAGATAAATAGAAACCGGATCTGGCAGATAAGGTCTGACAGACAGAATCTAACAAAGCGAAACTTAGGACCAGAAACAGAACCGGCTTTTCAGGCAAAACAGGTTCATAAGCAAAACAGGTTCATAGACCGGATAAGAATTCAAACGAAACAGAACTTTCATGATAAAGTCCTATCTGATAAAGTCCTATCTTATCATTTTAATCTTATTGCAACTGATATCAGGTAACATAGCTGAAGCTTTTGAACCTGGGATCAGATAATCTTTTTATCATCTGACAGCTTTTTGGTATCCAGATACCCATGACTTATAGAGATTTCATAGACCGGTTAAAAGAAAGCGGAAAACTGGTCGAAGTTAAGCAGCCCGTCTCCCCGAGGTTCGAGGCTTCAAGAATTGCAAAAAAAACAAAAGCTCCTGTTCTCTTCCACGATATTTCAGGCTCAAAGGTCATTATGAACCTTCTCGGGTCCAGGGATGAGCTCTCTTCAATGCTCGGGGTCCCTAAAGAGGAAATCATAAAGAGGCTCTCCGAGGTTTCTCCAGAAGGTGAAGTACGGCTGGTTTCAGAGTCTCCTACCCTTGAGGTAATAGAAAACGAGGTTGACCTGACAAAACTTCCTATTCTTACCCATTTTGAAAAAGATGGTGCACCATATATAACTGCGGGAATTGTTGTTTCCGAATACGGAGGCATGATGAATGCTTCAATCCACCGCCTTATGCTCGCAGGAAAAGATAAACTTGCAGCCCGGCTTGTTCCTCCAAGGCACACCTACCTCCTGCATAAAAAAGCTGCCGAAAAAGGCGAACCTCTGCCTGTCGCGATTGTTATCGGCTGCGACCCTGCAATTATTTACGCAACCTCTACAAGGGTCCCTGTTGGAAAAGAATTTGAATATGCAGCTGCCCTTCGGGGGGCTCCGGTGGAACTCTTTGAGTGCTCAAACGGGGTAAAAGTGCCGCATTCCGAGATCGTGCTTGAAGGGTATATTGACCCGAAAGAAAGAGTTGATGAAGGACCGTTTGTGGATA
>DUGS01000049.1:2426-2600 GCA_013331265.1 Methanosarcina sp. | reverse complement strand
TGAAGGACCGTTTGTGGATATTACGGGGACATATGATGTGGTGAGAAAAGAACCTGTTATCCACATTACCAGAATCATCCACAGAAAAGACCCTATCTATCACGGAATTCTGCCTGCCGGGCCCGAACACCTCCTTATGATGGGAGTGCCATATGAGCCAAGGATATACAGGGC
>DUGS01000049.1:1524-2154 GCA_013331265.1 Methanosarcina sp. | reverse complement strand
GTGCAGATAGAAAAGCAGACTGAAGGGGACGCGAAGAACGCTATTATGGCAGCCTTTGCCGCCCATACAAGCCTGAAACATGTGGTGGTTGTAGATGAGGATATAAATATCTTTGACCCGAATGATGTTGAGTTTGCAATTGCTACAAGGGTAAAGGGGGACATGGATATCCTGGTCGTCCCTAACGTCCGCGGCAGTTCCCTTGACCCCAGAGGAGCTCCAGATGGGACTACTACTAAAGTAGGAATTGATGCTACAAAGGTCCTTGTTGAAAAAGAAAACTTTGAAAGGGCAATAATTCCGGAAGAATGAGTGAATTTTCATGTATCTCACAAAAGAAGAAGAACAAATCCTGAACGGAGAAGCCGGAGAGACCCTCAGGCAGGCAATAGAGATCCTTGTGGCACTTGGAGACATCTACGGTGCTGACAGGCTGATCCCTATCAAAAGCGCCCAGATTGCAGGCGTCTCCTATAAAACAATAGGCGATGCCGGGCTTGAATGGATTTCGGACCTTGAAGGGCAGGTAAAGGTTCCCGCAATCCTTAACCCGGCAGGAATGGACCTGGAAGACTGGGAGAAACTAAGAATTTCCCCTGAATTTGCAGAAAAACAGAAGGCAATTGTCCA
>DUGS01000049.1:0-1313 GCA_013331265.1 Methanosarcina sp. | reverse complement strand
AAAAACAGAAGGCAATTGTCCAGGCTTACAAAAAACTCGGAATTCGCTGTGAATGTACCTGTACTCCTTATACCCTCGAGGGTTTTTCAGTGGGGTATGGCGACCACCTTGCATGGAGCGAGTCCTCAGCCATTTCTTATGCAAACTCCGTAATAGGGGCCCGGACAAACAGGGAGGGAGGCCCGTCAGCCCTTTCGGCGGCACTCCTCGGAAAAACCGCAAACTACGGGTTTCATCTTGATAAAAACCGTGTGCCTGAAGTCTCCATAAGTGTGGAGTGCTCACTTAAAGAATCGGATTACGGAGCACTCGGCTACGTGGCAGGGAAACTCATTGGAAGTAAAGTACCTATTTTTCAGCTAAAGGGAAAACCGAAAGCTGATGAATTGAAAGCTCTGGGAGCTGCAATGGCGGCTTCAGGAGCAGTGGCTCTTTACCATGTGAAAGGGGTAACCCCTGATGCCTGTAGAATGAATTTTGAAGAGCCTGAAGAAAATATAATTATTGAAAGAAGCCAGCTGGATGAAGTTTATGAAAGCAGAGGAAAAGGCGGTAAAGAACCTGAATTGATTACTATCGGCTGCCCCCACTGCTCTGCAGCTGAACTTAAAAAGGCGGCTGAACTGCTGAAAGGAAAAACAGTTTCAAAGGAGACCTGGATTTTTACATCAAGGGAACTCACAAAACGCTATCCGGATTATATAAAGACCATTGAGGAAAGCGGAGCTAAGGTTGTATGCGATACCTGTATGGTAGTTTCTCCGGCAACTAACAGATATTCCTGCGTTATGGTGAATTCGGGAAAAGCCTTTGCTTACGTGCCCGGGATGTGCGGGGCTGAAAGCGTATACGGGAATATGGAAGCCTGTATTGAGAAGGCGACTGGTGGAGAAAAAAAGGCAGGTGATTTCCATTAAACTCAAAGGCAGGACAATTTCCAGAGGATGTGCAGAAGGGGAAGTTTTGATTTCCAGGGACCCTATATCCTTCCTGGGCAGTGTAGACCCTAAAACCGGGATTGTGATCGAAGAGAAACACTCGCTGGCAGGAAAATCAATCAAAGGAAAGGTTCTTGTCTTCCCCCATGGGAAAGGTTCTACTGTTGGTTCCTATGTGATGTACCAGCTGAAGAAAAATGAGGCAGCTCCTGTAGCAATTATCAATCTGGAAACCGAACCTATCGTAGCTGTAGGAGCAATTATATCTGAAATTCCTCTGGTCGATAAGCTGGAAAAAAACCCCTATGAAATTTTAAAGGATGGAGACACTGTCATGGTAAATGGCAGTGAAGGATATATCGAATTGCTTAAACC
>DUGS01000176.1:53618-53888 GCA_013331265.1 Methanosarcina sp. | reverse complement strand
TAAAGGAATGGTTTTCATGTTCAGAGAAGAAAGTCGCTCAATCCCTGTCGAAGAGGGTGGAGTCTACGATGTTACAATTCAGGACATTGCTCGCCAGGGAGACGGCATTGCTCGTATTGAGGGTTTTGTAGTCTTTGTCCCTAACACCAGTGTTGGTGACGAAGTTAAGATTAAGGTCGAAAGGGTTCTTCCCAAGTTTGCATTTGCAAGTGTTGTTGAGTAACTCGGCAAGGTTATTAAGCTCATACTAAAGATTTAACTAAAGTAACT
>DUGS01000176.1:38489-53348 GCA_013331265.1 Methanosarcina sp. | reverse complement strand
ATTGCTCGCCAGGGAGACGGCATCGCTCGTATAGAAGGTTTTGTAATCTTTGTCCCGGGTACCAAGGTCGGCGATGAAGTTCGCATTAAGGTCGAAAGAGTGCTTCCGAAATTTGCATTTGGAAGCATTGTCGAGTAAGCCTGGTTGAGGAAATCAACTGGTTATATTAAAGTTTTACCTGATTAAAGGAGTGATTTAATGTTCAGAGATGAAAGTCGCTCAGTCCCTGTTGAAGAGGGTGAAGTCTATGATGTTACAATTCAGGACATTGCTCGCCAGGGAGATGGCATTGCTCGCATAGAGGGTTTTGTGATCTTTGTCCCGGGTACCAAAGTAGGCGACGAGGTAAGGATTAAAATCGAAAGGGTACTTCCCAAATACGGTTTTGCCAGCCTTGTCGAATAAACAGGGTAACCTCAAAATCTAAATACGAAAACAGGCTGAAAAATGATTTATTCTATATTTTTCAGCCTTTTCGTTATTATTTCAGATTCTCACTAATTTCCGGCTTTGAGAATATGCTGGAATCTCTTTTTCCTGATCTGGTTTTTTTAGTCCGTACACAATTTCTTGCCAGGCTTCTTATTGAGGCTTCTGTTAGTGAACATTCGATGATATTATATAATAGTTGTTCAATCATACTTTGAAATCCAATTGGCAAAGTTTTTATATACGCCACAAAAACAAATTGTTTACGGCTTTCTTCAATCGATAGCCGGGGACAGTATCCCGGAGTGATTTCTAGTGATGCGTTTTATCAAGTACCACCCCCGGTCCAACACTTTTGTGATTGAAAAAAGGGCTTTTCTGGAAGAAGATGTTGTGCTGGACGGAAACGTTATTGTTGGGCAGGAAGTGAAGTTCTGGAAAAATCTCATAGTATCTGGCAGGCTTGAACTCGGGAAAGGTTCGATTGTTCAGGGCAATGTGAAAGCCGAAAGTGCCTTCGTCTGTGCAACAGCAAAAGTACTGGGTAATATAGAAACAGTTTCCGAACTTGTTCTTCTTGACGGAGCAAGGATAAATATTGCAGCTTGCGAAGGGGATATCCGTGTAAGGCCTGGCTGCTCTATCGGTTCAGTAAAAGCTGGAGGAACTCTTGAGCTTGTGGGAAAGGTTACTGTGAGAAAAGTAGAGCCATTGACAAAAGTAATTGTCCGGGCCGAAAAATGATTTTCGGCTCGTTCAAGACTTATTTTGTATTTTTTAAAACAAATCATCTGCTGAAACGTTCCTCTTCCAGAAGTTTGAGGATGCGGTCCCTTAAGCGATTTACTTCCGGACTGGTTCGGCTTCGCGGGCGGGGTAATTCCACTTTTACGATTTCCTTTATCCTTCCTGGTCTTGAGGTCATAACTATTATCCTGTCAGAGAGGACTACAGCTTCGTCCACGCTGTGAGTTACAAACAGGAATGTCACATGTTTTTGTTCCCATATCTTCAGGAGTTCATCCTGGAGTATGTTTCGAGTCTGAGCGTCAAGAGCTCCGAATGGTTCGTCCATAAGCAGGACTTCGGGCTCATTAGCAAGGGCTCTTGCAATGGCTGCTCTCTGCTGCATACCTCCTGACAGCTCATGTGGGTAGCTGTTTTTAAACTGGCCCAGGCCCACAAGTTCCAGATACTTTTCCACCTGCTTCCGAGCTTCGTCCTTTTTAATTCCCTGCATTTCCAGCCCAAAAGTGATATTGTCTATAACGGTTCTCCAGGGAAAGAGGGAATATTGCTGGAAAACCATACCTCTTTTAGGGTCAGGGCCTGTTATAGGAACCCCATTGAGTGTTATTTCTCCTGAGGTCAGGGTCTCAAGCCCTGCAGTTATTCGAAGCAGCGTTGTCTTCCCACAGCCCGAAGGTCCGAGGAGGCAGATAAACTCTCCATCCTGCACATCAAAACTTATATCATGCAGAGCTTCGGTCCCGGACCCATCTTCTTTTTTGGCGAAGATACGCGAAACGTTTTTTATATTTAATCTACCCATTTTTACATCACAGTCCCTGACTTCCATCTGAGCAGTTTTTCATCCACGTAGTATCTGAAGAAGCGGTCTATGAAAAGACCTATGAACCCCAGCAGGAGCATATATACAAGCACGAAATCCATTCTATGAAGGTAGTAATTGTGCCATATCTGGTACCCAAGCCCTGTGTTGCTTACTCCAAACATCTCTGCTGCTACAAGGCACATCCAGCCTACACCCATTGCAATTCTGATCCCTGCAGCAATTGAAGGCAAGGCTGAGGGTATTGCAATAAAGCGGATGAGGTCTACGTTCCGGGTACAGCCGAGAACCTTTGCTGCCTCAACATAAACCCTGGGTACATTTTTGAAACCAGTATAGGTATTAATGATAATAGGAAAGATCATTCCTGCAAACACAACAAAACCTGCTGCTTGATGTGTAAGCCCAAACCATACTATTGCAAAAGGAATCCAGGCAAGAGGAGGAATCGGACGCAGGATTTCTATTATGGGGTCTAATGCCCTGTTTGCCGTTTTGAACCATCCCATGGCTATTCCCAGAGGAATGCCAAGTATAAATGCAGCCACGATACCAATTGAAAAATGAAGTAAACTTGTCAGCATATCAGTATAAAGCAGTCCATTTTTCACAATCACGGAAAAAGAGATTACCACATCATAAAAACTCGGCAGAAGCAGTTTGTTCTGTACGATCATATCCGCTACAAGCTGCCATATAGCAACTACGAATATAAGTGATAATGCTTCAACGCCTTTTTCTTCGATTGTTTTTACGAAATTAATTTTCATGTCTAATTAAAAGGATTATTAGTTTTTTATCTTTCCGGCAGTTTTCCATTTTTAGAACAGATTGAAGTTCAAAACTGCCCCTTTTAATAGCCGAGGCAGTTGAACTTCTTTAAATATTTATTTTAGCATTCTTTTTTATTATTCATTTACAGCTGCTTCGTAAAAGCTAGTATTGAATATTTCTTCTTCTGTTAGAGGTTTCTGGATGTACCCGAGTTCATACTGAACGTTTGCATAATTGACAGATGAATTCTCAATTATTGCAGGATCTGTGATCCATTTTCCATCCCATTCCTTAAGAGAAGTCTTTATAGTATCTACATTTTCTGTAGTTTTGTTGGAATATATTTGAGCAGCTTCGTCCACATGTGCCTTGTTGTACTCAGTTGCATTGATATGAGTCTTTACAATCTGCTCCACAATATCTGGATGCTCTCTAATAAGTTTTCCACTTACCAGGAGTACGCAGCAGGCATGGTTCGGACTCATTTCTCCAGACTGTACAATAGTACGCCCATTGCCTTCTTTTTCAATAATGGTAGGGGATGGATGAGGCAGGAAGACTGCATCGACCTGTTTGGCTGAAATAGCTGTAACAGCATCTCCTGGAGTCATCCCAACAATTGTCACGTCTTTTTCAGGGTTAAGTCCATTTTGTTTGAGCCATTCTCTGAGCAGGGTGTCCTGAATTGTTGCTGTCGGGAAAGTAGCAATTTTAAGCCCCTTAAGGTCTTTTGGGCTTTTATACTCATGCTCTGGCCTGAGGACAAGACTTGAACCGTTTATCTGTACAGGTTCAACGATCTTTGCATCAAGACCCTGGCTGAGGGCTGTAATAGCTGGTGCTGCTCCAACGTAGGCTACGTCAAGGTCTCCCGCCATCATAGCCTGCATTTCGGGGGCACCTGTCGGAAACTGGTATTCGTTTATTTTTTTAATTCCGTTAGGTGCAAGATCTTCCTTCCACCATCCTTTCTCATAAGCAGTCATGTATGCAATCTGATGAGTACTCGGCTGGTAGCCGAAGTTCAGTTCAGTAATTGTAGGAGTCTCTGTTACATTCTCATTTGTGCCTTTATTGGATGCACAACCTGATACAAAGATGGATGCGACCATCAGTAAAGTAAGGATAAGTATGCTTGATTTTCTCAAAACCTCACCTCAATAATTGCCTCTTCTGATAATAATAGATCCACATGCTAAATAAGATCTACTGGGACAGGTTTCTCTTCGGGAAAATCTTGCGGATTTTTCTCCCCCTTTTGCTGGCTTATTACAAATTTGTTCAAAAAGCCATCCTCTCCCATTCTTTCATTTCTTGCTTGAAAGACTAGTTCCCATGTAAATTAAGAACAGTCTCTTACGTGCTAATACTCTTCGAAATTTGCTATATATACTTTCTCAAATGCCTTCTAATTATGACCCAAATGTATTAATACTTCGGGACATATTTCTCATTTAGGAATAAAACTCCTGTAAAACGTAAATCATCGTATTTATTAAAATTATTTACAGGATCAGAGGTTGAATTTAATGAACGTTGCAGACAAGGTCATAAAATCCGCATTTGAGTCCGACGAAGTGTTTCAGAAAACACTCTCCGCTGTTATTAAGGAAGACCTTAACCTGACTGCGGTGGATTTTGCGAAAAAGGCGAACATCCCCCCGAGCACCCTCTATAAGATCCTATCGGGTAACCGGGACCCTAACATAAAAACTCTTCGCCAGATTGTAAAAACGATCCGTGATATAAAGGAGTCCGATAGTGGAGAATTTATCGCTGTGATTGCAGCCAGATCTGTACTTGACAATATTGTGGAAACAAAGAAAAAGATTGGCGGCAGGCTTGTCACCATCAGGGAGTACTCGGCAACCTCTATGGAAGATGCAATTATCTCAGCCGTAAATGCCGAAAGGGACGGGGCAAAAGCCCTGGTCTGTGCCCCCATCGTGGGCCCTACTGTGGAAAAAATCCTGAATATCCCTGTTACAACCATTGCCCCGAAGAACAGCCTGATAGATGCCATCGAACGTGCGATTAGAAAAATGGACTAAAACTTAGTATCTTCAAAAATAGAAAAGAGGCCCGCGTTAAATGAAAAACACGGGAATTTAAGTTTCTTTTTCGTTTGAATTTCCTTTTTTCTCAGTTTTTTGTCGTTTTTATTTTTTCAGGTTTGCTGACTTAACAAGTTCGTCTACCTTGGCCTGGAGAGTTTCCACAGTCCAGCCGCCCTTCGTAAACATATAAGCTATCCCGCCGGTCAATAACAGGATAATACCTATCAGGGAGTAAAGCAGCATAGAGGACTTTTCTTTTACCGTATATGTGGCTTCCTGCCCTCCAACTTTGACAGTATAAGTGCCTGGAGTCTCTTCGGCATGTTTGAAGGTTACTGTTGTGTTTTCTCCCACATCAAGTGAAATCTTCTGGGAATCAACTGAACTTTCATTCACAAACAATTCCACATTATATTCGCCTGCAGCATTACCCTTATTTTCGGCGTCAACAGTGATCGTTGCTTCCTTTCCGGCTTTGACTTCTATTGGATTGATTACCAGGTTGGAAAACTCGAAGATAGCTTCATAGTCTTTTACATTGACCTCAATGTTTTTGTCAAGGAAGCCCTCTCCTGTGGCACTGACCTTGATTTTACCGACTTCCTCCGTTGTGTACTTAATCTTTCCTTTAGAGTCGGTTTTTCCAATATTATTACCATCGATTGAGACGTTTATACCTTCAATTGGCTTTCCTCCTATTGTTTTTAAGGCCTCTATTGTGATTGTTTCTCCCACATATACTGTTTCAGGAGTAATATTGAGGCTCATTTTCTCTTTCGGAGGAATAACTTTCATGTTCTTGTTTGCCGTAGTGTATCCGTCTTTCTCTGCAGTAATCTTGAAAGTTCCTTCCTTTTCGGCTGTGTACTGAACAATCCCATCTGCATTGGTTTTACCTGCGCTGGTCGCGTTGACCTTGACATTAATGCCTTCTATCGGTTTATCGCCTGCAGTTACTCCGATATCAAAAGTATCACCTACTACAATTTCTTTAGGTAAGTTGATCTTGAGTTCTTTGCTGGCGTTACCTTCAGTTTCGACTTCCACGAAGGGGTAGAACCTGAGAATATCGTCATCAGCCGTCTTGAACTTTATATCGCGCATAACATCTACGGTTTCGTCCTCACCAAGCCCGATGTCACCGTCATTCTTCATTGTAATGCCGCTTTCTGAGACGCTGGTGACCTCCATCTCATCGAAAGTATCTCCATTATTTACTTCGATGTATTTATCCGAGATCTGGAAGATTCCCTGCATGAATACAGCAGAGGTCTCAGTGCTTTGGAAAACCGTGCCGAAATGTACTATGATTATTGGTACATCTTCTGCCTTTCCAAGAGTGCCTTCATAAATATAATCCTGGCCAGAAGTAACGAACTCTTCATCCACTACGGTTCCGTCCTTTTTAAGCTGGACCCAGACATTTTCTCCGTTAATATCTACTTGTTTGATTTCCAGAGAATAGCCTTCTTCAAGCACAAGGTCAGAACCAGAATACATGGACTCTTTGTCATCGCTGTCTGTAAGGACTTCGGAAAGGACCTTATCCGAAAGAAGGCTTACACCGTCAATATTTCCTTTTACAGCATTATCCGGATATCCTGCAAAGTATTTCTTTGCCATGAAACCGACAACTGTGAAATTGCCCCATTCGCCGTGTTCAAACTCAACAGCCTGGGGTGAAGACGTGTAGACCAGCGCTCCGTCAGGAATATTTCTGTCCTTTAAGTTAGTAATTTCCAGCTTCTCGGTTCCTATTCCCTCATCTATATTATAATAGAAGCCTTCAAAGTTGTAGGGCGTCCATGTTGGAAGAGAATTCCCATTTGCATCTTTATCGTAGACCGTTCCCCTTAGTTCATAAACTCCTTTCTCAGAGGTATCAAGGACCGGGGCAAAGCGTAGTTTGCCGTCATCTGCGACCTGAATCTTTATCTTGCCCATAAGGTCGATTGTTTCACCCTTGTCAAGACCTATATTGTCCCCGTTCTCCATTTTTATTTCACTGCTACTGAGGGACTTTACTTCCATTTCCCCGTAGGTATCTCCGTTTGCAAGTTCCAGATAAGTGTCTGAGACCTGGAAGATACCCTGTATGACCACAGCCGAAGTCTCCTCACCTGCAAAAACCGTGCCGAAATGTACTATGATTATTGGTACGTCTTCTGCGTCTCCGATGTCGGTTTCATAAACATAGTCTTGGTCCGAGGTAATGAAGTTGTCATCTACAACATTTCCATCCTTTTCAAGCTGGACCCATACTCTTTTTCCGCTAACATCGACTTCCACAATGTTCAGGGAGTAACCATCTTCAAGTTCAATGGAATCTCCTGTATATGCGGATTTTTTATCATCACTGTCGGTCAGGATCTTGGAAAGTATACCGTCGGATATCAGGCTTACGTCATCCCCTATAACAGTGGAGTTGCTTTTACTGTAGCCTGCGAAGTACTTCTCTGCCATGAATCCTATTATCTGATATGAACCCCATTTCCCGTGTTCAAAGTCGGTTTCAGTAGGTCTTGTACTGTACTCGATGTCCCCTTCTTTTATGTTTCTTTTTATATCCTTGATGGTCATCTCTTCAGAAGACACTCCAGAATCAAGGTCATAATAGAAGCCTGAGAAACTCTGGGCATTCCATGTGTAGGTAGTGCCCATTCCATCTTCCCAGATCCTGTTTCCGCTTGAATAATACTTATCCTGGACATTCACTGTCCATGTTTTTGTTGATGAATCATAATTGGGGGCGGTGACCACCGCTTTAAGAGTGTAGCTGCCGGCAGTCGTTCCATTAAATAGGTATGAGGAGTAAGTTCCTTCCTGTGATCCCTTCGTTTCGTTATTGACAAACCACTCTACTTTGACGTTCTGGCTGTTTGTAGAATTTACATAGAAGGTCTGGGATCCTCCCTGAGGTATATTTACCGGTCCTTCTGAGGGATTAACACTGACAGGTACGCCGGTTGTTCCTACTGTCCATGTCCACTCTTTCTGTACTGTTCCATTTGCATTCTGGGCGTCTGCTCTGACCTTATAACTTCCTGCAAGTGTCGTATTGTTCGAATATGTGTCCGCATTGACATTTGTTGCCGAGTTTTTCACCATGGCACCGTTGACGTACCATGTTATATTACAGAGCTGGTTTGTGTTGATTGTGAATTCCTGATTCTGACCTACATTAGATGCAGGATCCGATGTTGGGGAAAAGCTCTGGATGTTAAGCCCTTCACTTTCTACCGTCCATGTCCACTCTTTCTGTACTGTTCCATTTGCATTCTGGGCGTCTGCTCTGACCTTATAGCTTCCTGCAAGTGTCGTGTTGTTCGAATATGTATCCTTATTGACATTTATTGCCGAGTTTTTCACCATGGCACCGTTGACGTACCATGTTATATTACAGAGCTGGTTTGTGTTGATTGAGAATTCCTGATTCTGACTTACATTAGATGCAGGATCCGATGTCGGGGAAAAGCTCTGGATGTTAAGCCCTTCACTTTCTACCGTCCACGTCCACTCTTTCTGTACTGTTCCGTTTACATTCTGGGCGTCTGCTCTGACCTTATAGCTTCCTGCAAGTGCCGTATTGTTCGAATATGTATCCGTATTGACATTTATTGCCGAGTTTTTCACCATGGAATCGTTGACGTACCATGTTATATTACATGTTTCATTTGTATTGATTGTGAATTCCTGATTCTGACCTACTTTTGATGTAGGGTCTGATGTCGGGGAAAAACTTCCTAAGTCGGGAACTGCCCATGCAACCCCGCAGAATAGCCCAAGCAGTAGAATTCCTGTTATTATTTTCAGACTAGCTTTTTTCATGTTCTATCCTTCTAACCTTGTGCATAAATTATATTTCTGAATTTTATGTCAACTTAACCTGAACTTTGATCGATTTTTCGTGGTATTTATAAATTTTTTTCCATCAATGGCCATTAATTTTATTTATCGGATTCTGGTATTTGTGTTGGATTTTATTATATGTGGTTAGCGTCAATTTTTAATAAAGAGGACCTTTCAACTGTTTCAGGTTTTTAGCTGCTGGTATCCCAACTGTTTTATAGCTGTCAGCCTGCATTCAGGGGATTCAAGCATAATACCAGTTTCATACTTTGTGCATTCCCCTATGATGGTCAAGTTACATATATTTTGTACTTTTTTCAGCCGTTTCGGGTCAACTGTGAAAATGAGTTCGAAGTCTCCGCCTGTGTAAAGTGCGAATTCCAGCAGTTCCTCTGGACCTGAAGCGAACTCTCTGACTTCCGGAAGGATGGGAAGGGTATTTTCCCTTATCTTAAAACCTACTTTACTCTGCCTGGAAAGGTCATAAAGAGACATAGCAAGTCCGTCACTTGTATCCATCATGGATGTTACCGCACCCGACTCAGCCAGCACTCTAGCTTCCCTTGTGCGGGGGACTGGTTCAAAAAGAGCCTTCAGGACGGTTTCACTGACAGATTTTTTTGATAGAACCGCCTTAAGGGCAGCTCCGGCTGACCCTGTATATCCTGTAATACAGACAAGATCTCCGGGCTTTGCCCCTTTTCGCAGGAGGAGCTGGCTTTTTTTAACTCTTCCCAGGGCTGTCCCTGTAATTGTCAGTTCAGCATGGGTATCAATGTCACCTCCTATAACAGTGGTCCCACAGAACTCGACACATGCCTGTATGCCTCTTGCAAGCTCTTCGACAAAATCAATTTCGGTATCCGAAGGCATTCCTATTGCCATTAGCAGTCCTGTGGGTTCTGCACCCATGGCAGCGATATCGCTCAGGTTTACGGCTGCGGACATCCAACCCATCTGCCAGGGAGTCATCTCTGCGGGGAAATCCGTAGTCCTGTGCAGCATATCAGTCGTAACAACCAGACAGTCTTCACCTTTCAGGTCAAGGACGGCACAGTCATCGGAACCGGCACCTATAATGATTCCTTCCTGTCCTCTTTCCTTTCCTTCAGGGGCATTGAATATCTCAGATAAGCGGGAGATTAGAGCGCGCTCTCCGATTGAAGATACTTTTGTTTCTTTCATGGTCATTTTTTGGAAGCGATTACTTCCGCTTTCTTTTTCTATAGATACGTAGCCTTCTCCGGGCTAAAATGGACTGAGTTTCTCTCCTTTATTTAACTTTTGTAACCCTGGAGGTTACACAAAAGTTTGGTGACATGCATATACGAGTTTTCGATATATTGTCAGGAATACAGCAGATTATTAACAGAGATGCTATGGAAAGCGCTCCAAAATATCAGTCTTATCTCCGGAGCTCAAATCCAGATCAAGGGTTTTATCAGGGGTTGAATCAAGTTCTTTTTATTCTTCGACATGTATAAGACTTTTGTAAACTTCAAATGAATTTGAACCTAAAAACATATTTTCCTGTAAAGATCTGTGCATCAAAAAAGCATAAAATTCTTCATTAACATGCACAAAGAAACGAAAGTACTTTTCAAATCAAATTACTTTTCAAATCAAATTAATTTCATGCCATGAAGAGAAAAAACGAATTAAGATATATTTTGAGAAAGGTAAAAAAGGGAAAACTGTCAGCAAAAAGTGTTATTAGTCAGGTCTGGATGAATTTACTGCTTATCAGGTCTGATAAATTTACTGCTTATCAGGTCTGGATAAATTTGCCTGATGACCCAGAACGAATCAAACAATCTCTTCGCCTTTTTCTTTTGTCCTGATCCTAACTTTTCCCAGGAAACCTTTTGCTATTTTTCCAAGTTCTAAAAGTTCTCCTCTTTCAAGAACTCTTATTTCCCTGAGATCCTCCTGCATGCTGTGTTCCGGTATTCCCTGCTGCAGTACATAGGTAACTTCTCTGTTATTCACGTTTTCTAAAATCCAGGTTACTATCCGTAATATTTCCTCCTCGCTTCCGATAAAGTCCCTGATTACTGTTGTTCGGAGTTCCAGCTCAAGGCCGCTGGTATCTACGGTCTTTATCGTTTTTACAACGGCTGCAGTAATCTTCTCAGGTGTCCTGGAAAGGGGAATATCTACTCCTCTAGTCTCACATCCTGTAACCTTTCCATAGAGCTCTGGATTGTCGAGAGGGGCTTTTAAATCGATGAAAAACTTGTCAACAAGCTTCCTTTCAATCATTTCGGCTGTCCTCTCAGGATAGCAGCCGTTTGTATGGATTCCGACTAAAAGCCCGAGATTTTTTGCGAACTCAGCAAGGGGAATAACAGCCTCCTGCATAAGGGGCTCACCTCCTGAAAAAACGACCGCACTTATAAAAGGCTTCGAGCTTTTAATCTGATCTTTCACAAATTCAAGTTCCACAAAGCCCGCCCCTTCAAGGTACGGATGGTTCTGACAGTAAGGGCAGCGTAGAGGGCATCCCCGAAAAAAGATAGTGACAGCAGATTTTCCTGTCCAGTCAAGGGTTGAAATCGGGACAGTGCCTGCGTAATTTACTTTCATGGCGTTACCATTTCCCTTTTACGTAAAAAAGATTTAAGGGAGCTCACCTGAGTTCCCTTGTGCTGTATCTTTTCCTGTCCTTGAGTTCCTGGCGCTTACCCCTGTTCCAGCCTTCGACAGACTGGAGGTATCCGGTAATTCTTGAGAGGTGCTGCACATTTTCAGATCCGCATTTCGGACATTTGTCCAGGAGGCCAGCAGTTACATACCCTTCGTCAGTACATACGGTCATGTCCCTTGTAAAGGCAAAATAACCCGTCTGAGTGTTTTTTGCTATATGCATGGCAAGCTCCTGCAGGCCGTCAGGGTCAGGCTTTCCTTCCCCAAGCCAGATATGCATGATATTTCCTCCGTCTACTATCGGGAAGAAAGTGTGCTCATATTTTATTCTTTCAGGCAGGGAGACATCGGCTCCGGGAGGGATATGGGTCCCGTTAGTATAGTAAATTGGCAGGTCCCTTGTTTCGTTGAATTCCTTCATTGCGGCTTTCAGGTCTCCTTTAATTGTGAGCTTTGCTTTGTCAGCATATTCTTTGTGCAGGAGGTCCGAGACTGCAAAGCGCTGGGCTGTAGTTTCCGCGGGAGTCCTTGCAAGGGCGATTTCCATGCCGTTTTCTTTCGAGAGCTTCTGGGCATGCATTTTCATTTCGAACATAGCCCTTATGGCAAGCTTATACGCAATAGGAGACTCATGGATCTGGTAGCCTGTATGGTACTGGACCATCTCATTGATCCCTATAACTCCAATAGTATATACAAGGCTGTCAAAGTCCACAGCCATCGCTCCTTTTTTCCCTGTGTTCGGGTCTTTTGGGCACTGGGCTGCAAAAGGAATTCTGTTTTTCTTGATCAGGCTGTTCATCCATTTACGCTTGATTTTGAAGACTTCTATACCTCTGTTCATCAGGTTCTTGAGCTCGGTGAAAAGCTTCTCATCATCATATTCAGCCCTGTATGCAGCTCTCGGGCAGTTTAAGGACAGGACCATCCATGAGCCCATTGAGAAGTGCTTTCCTTTCCTGAAATGCAGCTTGTCATCAAATTCCTTATCATCGGTAGGGTTTGCAGAAAACTGGTAAGCACAGCACTGGTAACATGAAATTCCTTCTCCTGCACCTCTGTACTCAGGAAGCTGGTTGTCAAAGTAAGGAGTCCCGAATTTGGCAGCCAGTTCAAAGGTCAGCCTGTAGAGCTCTTTGTAAGTCGGAAGCTCTGGGTGAGCCCTGTTAAAGCTTTCGTCTTCTTCCATGAAGTCGGGTTCGAGAGAGATTTCTGGTTTCGGGAAGCTGAAAGGCTTGCCCCAGGCGTCTCCTTCAAGCATAACGTCCATAAGGGCCTTAAACCCGAGACGGACTTCTTTTTCGAATTCTCCGTAGGTCCTGAGGGGCGCCCGCTTTCCGTCCCAGACCTTGCCCATAGCAACAACCGGAATATTTCTCCAGAGCTTAGGGACGCCGGGGGAGAGCTGGACTGAAGAAAAGACAGTCTGTCCGCCTCTTGCACACATCATCTGCATCATTTCATAGACGAACATCTGCATGAGCTGCCTGATCTCAACTTCGGACTTGCCTTCAAGATAAGGAGCGATAAAGGTCAGGAAATTGTAAAAGCCCTGTCCGCCGGCGAAATTTGTCTGAGCCGACCCCATCGCCTTTACAGCGTGCAGGAAAGCTACCTCTGCATTCTTTGCGGGCTTTGCAACACTTGACTGTGTTCCTACCCCATCAGGCATGAGCCCGTAGTAAAAGAAGTAGCGAAGGTCCCAGTCCTGGCAAAAAGGCCTTGTTCCCATGTATTCGAGGTCATGGATATGGAAATCGCCGTTTAAGTGCAGATCTGCAAGTTCCTTTGGCATCAGGAGGAGATTTTGCTCTTTTGACATTTTGTCGGCTTTTCTTTTATGTGAGGTTTCGGCATTATTCAACTGGTTTGCGTTATCGTTTGCTCCAAAACCGTATCCGGAGTCGATTTCATAAGCATCATAAACAGATGCTCCGACTCTTGTCATTATATTTCTCCATTCCACATGTCCTCTGTCGAGCAGAATATTGTTTACTATTTCCCGGATAAGAGGGCCTGAAAGGAACTTAATATTCATTTTGCGGATGATTTTTTCGGCTTCTTTTGCAATATCAACAGCTTCTTCTTTTGTGATTGCAGGCTTGCTGTAGAATATCTCGCTCAATTTAGTTTCTTTCAAAAGCTGGTTTACAATGATATTCCTGTCCCAGTTAAGAATGAAACCTTCTGTTGTCCTGACTTTTGGGAGGGGGGAGACGGACAGTCCATCAAGTGTCTTCTGCACGGGCTGATTGTCAGATAACTGGTCACTTTTGGGGAGGGAAGAGATGGATAGCCCGGTAAGTGCATTTTGCACGGGCTGATTGTCAGATAACTGGTCACTTTTGGGGAGGGAAGAGATGGATAGCCCGGTAAGTGCATTTTGCACTGGCTGGCTGTCAGATAATTCGTCATTGGTTAAGAAAATCTCGCCTGTCATTTTCTCATCTTCAGTAATCGTTTAATGATAGGATGGAGTCTGTAAAGTTGAATCTTCAAAGTTTTTAATCTTTTTTAAATTTCATGCCTGGTCAAACAATTCCCAGAACTTTTTCCGAGTTTACTTCCTCTCCGCGGAAGATCTCTGTATAAGTTAGAAATTCATTATTGATCTGTAAAACAGGCGCTGTCACCGTAAATACTCCATTAAAACGCAGCTCGGTAAGGGCTTCCGGTGTGGACATATCTGCTACTTCGAAAGGTACTGAATTTGCTTCCAAAAATTTCTTCAATTTATTGCATTTAGGACAACGTTCGGTTGTGTAAACTATTACCTTTTTCATACTTTACGCCCCTCTTATTTATGGTACAACATTTCTCTTATTTTTATTTCAATCTTGCATGCCTTTTACATGCATCTTTATTACATTCTACTTTTATTTCCAGTGTGCAAGGAGGGATTGTGCCGACGCAGAGCGCATCACAGCAACAAAATAAAACCCAGCACGGGTACCATTCCTTAGCCAACCCACTAATTGTATAATAACTCTTCCAGACCAGTCAGCAACATCGGAACAGGGCATACCGTTTCTAAAGAGTGCCCTTTAGATATCGTTTTTCACTCTATTGAGCGAAGTTTATCTTTATTTCCAGGTAATTATTCTAGATGCCCGATCTTACTTATAATGGTTTTTCAACCCAACTTTGGATACAATTACCCTCTTACTTTGTATACAAAGATAGTTGTTTGTTACCAAATATGATAACAAATCTGAGGGATTCTGTTTTTAAAAAAATGCCTGATTTATGAGAACATTTTCAAGCACAGAAGACTTTATCTGGCGTGGAAGGCACTTTAATGGATATAGGTATGGACAACATATATATGGATTTATTCCTCGAAAACATTAGAATATATTAGTAAAGGATATTCCCAGCATATATTCAAATGTAAAAAAATATATTCTGTAATAAACAAACTATTACTATAAGTAAAGAAAATTCCTTCTACAAGCCTTCTTCAATTTTATTTCTCTCTAATTTTATTTCTCATAAAATTTCTGAATCTCTTGAGTCTAGTAATCTTGAGTC
>DUGS01000176.1:30592-38290 GCA_013331265.1 Methanosarcina sp. | reverse complement strand
TCTAGTAATCTTGAGTCTAGTAATTTAGACCATCAATTTCATTCCCCATTCTTTTCAACCCCCTTTTCTACCTTTTTCAATTTCTCATTCACGTCTTTCTTTTCATGCTCTTCATTTTCTATTCCTCTCTCCTATATTCCTTCTTCATTTTACTTCCAGTCTTCAGAGCTCTATTTTCAGAAAAAGATGAAAAATACGAAAAAACATTATATCATGGATCTTTCATACCTCTCAAGTGAAAAAAGAGGTGTCAAGTCATAGAGAAATTATTACCCTCCGGTTGTAAACCTCTTGATGACCTCCTTGGAGGGGGTTTCGAGAGAGGAATCGTGACTCAGGTCTTCGGAGCCGCAGGGACCGGAAAAACAAACATCTGTATCCAGCTTGCAGTGGAATGCGTAAAACAGGGGCAGAAAGTCATTTTCATAGATACGGAAGGGCTTTCTCCTGTTCGTTTCAAGCAGATTGCAGGAGAAAATGCAAAAGAAATAGCCAGGAATATAATTATCTACGAGCCTCTCAGTTTTGAAGAACAGTATTCAGCCATAAGAGAGGTGGAAAGGATAGCAGGCGAGAATATCGGGCTCGTAGTTCTGGACTCTGCAACTTCGTATTACAGGTTTGAGCTCGAAGATGAGGAGACCGGAATAAAAAGCCGCAGAGAGCTTGCCAACCAGATAGGATTTCTACATGCTCTTGCCCGTAAACATGGTTTTGCCGCAATTATAACAAATCAGGTATACTCGGATGTTATCGGAGGAGGGGTTCGTCCGCTGGGCGGCAGCTCTCTGGAACATATTTCAAAGACAATTATCCGGCTGGAAAAAACAGGGGAGGGTACAAGGCGCGCCGTTCTCTACAAACACCGTTCCCGTCCTGAAGGCAAAAGTGCGGAATTTTCAATTACAGCAGAAGGAATTCGTTAAATAATCATTATTTTATATTATTAAACTTAACTTATATTAAACTTAAATTATATTAAACTTGAATTATTTAAATAGATAAAAACATTGAGATAAATCTGCAGAAAAACTTCATCTGGCAGAAAATATTTCCGAAAATGAAAAACGTAAAATTCCCGGAAACATCCGGGACCTTCTGACATTAACTGTCTTTACAGGTACTTTTCTTCTTCGGGTTTTTCCCCTTCTTGCTTTAACGTTCTCTGGTACCAGCTATAAACTCTTCAGTCCTGCGGTATGCCACATCATCAGGATACTGGATAGCCGGATGTTTCATGAAGTAGGAAGCCGGTGAATACAGTACTCCTCCTATCCCGCGGTCGAGAGCAAGCTTGCAGCAGCGGATAGCATCAATAACTACACCTGCAGAGTTAGGGGAATCTTCCACTGAAAGCCTGAGTTCAAGGTTCATGGGCACATCCCCAAAGAGCTTTCCTTCCATCCTGAGGAAACAGACCTTGTTATCTTTCTGCCAGGCAACATAGTCGCTCGGTCCGATGTGGATATTTTCATCTTCAAGCTTCTGCGAAAGAACGGACTGGACGGCCTCGGTCTTTGATTCACGTTTGGAAGCAAGCCTGTCTCTGTTGAGCATATTGAGAAAATCAGTGTTTCCGCCAGTGTTTAGCTGATAGGTCCTCTCAAGCTTTACACCACGTTTTTCAAATAGGTCCGCAAGGACCCTGTGGGTAATCGTAGCCCCAAGCTGGGCTTTTATATCATCACCTATAATGGGGATATTCTTTTCTTCAAACCGTTTTGCCCATTCCTGATTACTTGCAATAAAAACAGGCATATTATTGATAAAAGCCACCCCTGCTTCAAGTGCACATTCAGCGTAAAAACGGACAGCTTCTTCAGAACCGACAGGCAGGTAATTAAGAAGCATATCTGCGCCTGATTCCTTCAGTTCCTTCACAATAGCTTCTTTTGTGGCTTCGGTTTCTTTGCTGACAATGAAAGTATAATTTTCCCCATAATTCTTCATATGGTCAGAGACTCCATCAAGCACTCTGCCCATTTTTACCTTCACACCTGCGAGGGGGACGTCAGGACAAAAAACTGTTGTGCAGTTCGGGGAAGCGAATATCGCCTCAGAAACATCCTTTCCTACCTTCCTGGCATCAATGTCAAAGGCAGCAACAACTTTGATATCTCCGGGCCTGTACCCTCCGATGTCCATGTGCATAAGCCCTATGGGATCTTTATTTTCGGTTTTATAGTACTCAATGCCCTGTATCAAAGAGCTTGCACAGTTCCCGATCCCTGCAATTGCTATTTTTATTTTTGTCATAAGCGCTTACTCTCCGATGAATACCCTGACTCTCATAAACCACAACTTGCATGAAACGACAGATTTCCAAAATTATAGGTCCAGAGATTTACGGATTCAAGGTCTCTGAAATTATGAAAGTATAAATTCTTGAAATTACAAACCTTCATGTATCTCAGCTATGGATTTAAAATCTTCTCTAATTTGTACTGTTACTTTACAAATCTATTATATCTAATTTTGCTCTTCGTGAGTGAAATATTACGTTTGTTTATGTTTGTTTATATACTAAAACGTACACTCTAAAATTTGCTGGCTTAGAGTAAAATAAAATTATTAATCTGATATCAGGCTTTTGAACCGCCTGCTTATTTGTTATTTTTAGCCTGAAATAGAGACCTTTTTAATTTGAACCTTTTGTTCAAGTTGGCAGTGTGCCTAATTTTCTGTAAAATTTTTGAATTGCTTGAATATTGCTTGAATATTGCTTGATATAATAGTTGTCTAAATACGAAAAGCTCTCCCCTGAAAAAGGATACTAAATAAGTTTTTATCTGATGGGGGCTTGAAAAGGAAGTCGGAAGATTCTCCGGCAGAACCTGATGTTTACACCGGAAAGTGATTTGATGAGAACAATTGACTGGAATGAAGAGTCCAATTCTGTGGTACTGGTAGACCAGACCTTACTCCCGCAGGAGTACAAAGTAATAGAATGCAAAACCCTGAGTTCTCTCTGTGAGGCTATACAGTCTCTCAGGATCAGAGGCGCACCTGCGCTCGGTGCCGTAGGAGGTTTCGGAATTGCCCTGGCAGCTTCCCTTAGCGGGGCAAAAGATATTGAATCCATAACCCGAGAACTTAAGGTTGCGGCAAAAGCACTCAAATCGACCCGCCCTACAGCCGTAAACCTTAGCTGGGGTGTGGACAGGGTCTTAAATGCGGTTTCTGATGCCTTCGATGTTCAGGGAATACGGGATATTGCTCTTCAGGAAGCCAGAGATATTGCAGAAGAAGATATTGAAACAAATAAGCTGATAGGTAAATACGGAGCAAAGCTCCTGAAAGATGGGGATACCGTACTCACACACTGCAATGCAGGAAGGCTTGCCTGTGTTGACTGGGGTACAGCTCTCGGAGTTGTGCGTTCGGCTATTGCTGAAGGGAAAGAGATCAAAGTCATTGCCTGCGAGACAAGGCCTTTAAACCAGGGAAGCAGGATTACTACCTGGGAACTCATGCAGGACAAAATCCCTGTGACCCTTATTGCAGACTCTATGGCTGGCTGGGCAATGCGCCAGGGGCTCGTGAACAGCGTTATTGTAGGGGCTGACCGGATTACCCAGGATGTCGTTTTTAACAAGATAGGTACTTACACGCACTCTGTCCTTGCAAGAGAACATGAAATTCCTTTTTATGTGGCAGCTCCGGTCTCTACTTTCGACTTTGAAGGCTGGGAAGGGAGCATAAAGATTGAAATGCGAAATCCTGATGAACTGCGGTTCGCAGGTTGCAAGCAGCTTGCCCCAAAAGACGTTGAGGTTTATAACCCTGCATTTGATGCAACTCCTATGGAAAACGTGACGGCACTGATCACGGAAAGAGGTGTATTTTATCCGCCTATCCTGCTGGATGAAGTTCTCGTCTGAGCTTCTCGTCTGAGCTTCTCGTCTGAGTTCTTCAGGTTCTGGTTTTTGGCTCTCTAATTTTGAGGTCCTTAACCAGGAGGTTTACTTTCGTAGCACAGGACTGATCTAAAATTAGGTCCGGAATTGGAGCGTTAATTGGATCCGGAATTGGAGCAGGAATTGCTCTGCATGATTTATATATGATAACTGTAAATTATATGAAAACTGTAAATTATCTAGTATTATCAATGAATAGTATTAATGAGTAGTTCAAATATTATTATAGTTAGGATTATCACAGAAGATCCTTACAATGAATCTAGCTAAACTGAATATAATATAATCTACCTAAATCTCTAATTAAACGCAACTTCCAATTAGAACGCAACAATTAACTAATTAGTATCACATTTAGTATCACATTGCATTCTTAAAGGTGTTTTACTCATGGCTAAAAGATCAGGTTCCGGACTTCAGTCCTCAGCAGGGCTTATGCGCTACTACGAAGCTGACAAAAATGCAGTTCACATCCAGCCCAAGACAGTGCTGGTAGCAGGTGCTCTTGTGGGCATCGCAGTATTATTCTTAAGTGCTGTAAACGGCTTCTGGCCTTAATCGCATTTTTCTGGCAGGGTTCCTTTGAGCAGGAATAGTTCTGGAAAAAAAATATTTAAAAAAACGAAGAGATCTTCTTCAGGCACCAGAACTCAGAAACCCGTAATTTTTCTCCTGGGTTTTCTTCTGATAGTTGTGGGCATCTTCGGGGTTCTTTACAACCCCTCCAATTCCATAGAGGAGGCTCTGCCCTGGGTGCTTTCGGAAGCAGGAATTTTATCTTTTCCAGAGAGAGAAGAACCTGTATTTACAATTCAGGAAATTGAAGACCTGTATTCACCTGAAAACTCGGATACTTTGAAACTGGTTTCTTTTGAAAGCAGAGGCGATAAAGTCCAGGCCCTGCTGAGAATTCCTGCAAACGTTTCTTCTTCCTCTCCCGGAGTAATTCTGCTTCCGGGAGCTGGGGTAAGTAAAGAAGGCGAACAGGGACTGGCTATGGAACTCTCTAAAATGGGGTATGCAACCCTTACCCTTGACCAGCGCAACCAGGGCGCAATAAATATTGACGGGGACCTTGAACTTTTTAGAGCCGACCTTGAACCTGTTGAATACCTTATGGTTTATGATGTCCTCAAAGCCGCAGATGTGCTTTCCGTCCAGCCGGAAATCGACCCGGAAAGGCTTGCTGTCCTCGGGGAAAGTAACGGAGGCAGGTTTGCAATTATATCCTGCGCCCTTGAACCTTCCCTTAAAGGGGTTATAGGGATCAGCACGTCGGGGTATGGCACAGGAGAGCTTGATCCTGTAAAGGTAGCTGATTCTGAAGCTTATCAGTTCTATCGTTCAGTTGACCCGGACACTTATCTCAGTGCCGTTCCACCTTCAAGGCTTGTTCTGATACACTCTTTTAATGATACTGTAATCTCGCATGAAATGGCACTCAGGACTTTTGACCTCGCAGAAGAGCCAAAGGCAATGTACAATGCTACCGAAGAAACGCACGGATACACAGCTTCCATGCGCCCCTATCTTGAAAAAGAACTTGCTCTTCTCCTGAAATAAAAAGATAAAAATAGGGTCTCAGAAATAGGGTATCAGCCCTGAATTCAACTGATCCGATTAAAAGTGTTTTGAATATGACAACTTCTCAGCAACTCTCAGGTTTACGGGAACTTCATGGAATAGGTGAGCGAGTAGCCGGCAGGCTTGTCGAGCACTTCGGGAGTGAAGACGCAGCTCTCCAGGCAATCCTTGAAGGGGATATAGCTTCGCTTTCCGAGGTCAATGGGGTCAGCCATACATTTGCCCTTTCCCTTGCCAGAGATGTCAGGGCCAGGGCTGAAGGGTGTGCGATATCCGATTTTCTTAAGACAAAAGAAGCTCTTGACCTGTACTCCCGCCTGCTTGAGCTGATAAAAACATTTGCTCATACTTCGCATGCTAAGGATAAGCTGGACCTCTTTTACCCGTTCCCTGCGTCCCGTATGGACCTTATTGAGGAGAGGCGGGTTTTTGTGGCAGAGTACCTGGAACTGGCAGATGTCCTTTCTGCGGACAAGGAGTTTCTCAATCTTCTTTCAAGGGTAAAGAAACTCAGACCTATACCCGTAAACCTGAGAGTGAGGGACAGAATAATTCTCTCAGGGGACCGGAAAACTCTGGATGCGGCCAGGGAAAGGTTCCAGGCGTTTTTGTCTGTTCAGGCTGTGGAGGACTTTTCCGAATTCGTAGATCTTGCAAGAGGGTACTCAAGCGTTATTGTTTTTGATGATATCTATCTCAGTTTTGACCTTCCTGAAGGGCTTGAACCCGAGCTTTTCCAGGACCCCTTAAAAGCCGAGTTCTGGCAGATCCTGCCTGAAGTAGAGCTTGCTTTTTTTACAAAAAATCTGGACTGCATATTTTCCTGCCTGAATATAGCATCAACTCTGCGGGCGGCAGGTTTTGATTTCTTTAAGGAGCTTTCAGACAGGGATCTTGAAGACCTTAAAACAGCCCTTCTTAAGGTAGGAGAGGACGGAAAACCCGTTGAAGGACTTGACCCCAAACTTGACAGGCTTGAAACCGCTCTGAAAAACCTTGATCCCATACTGACATCTACCTTAAATGAGGCAAACCAGCGGATGAACCGGACGCTCGAAGCAAGTTCTCTTACTCTGAGCGGGCAGGAACTCATCAAGCTTGTGAGCGGGGGAATGGAAATCAAAGACCTGCTCGCAAAAGAGCTGCAGAGAGTCTATAAGGACGAGATCGAAGCTGTAAAAGAAGAACTTTCAGAAAAGCTCGATTTCCAGAAACAGGAAAAGCTTATGCTTGATTCCCTCTTTTCCGATGAAATTTCCTATCCTCTCAGAGCAGAACAGGCTCAGTTACAGCTTCTCAGGCAAAAACTGAATATGTCTCTTGAAAAAGCAAGGCTTTCCCGCAAACGGGAACTTGCAAAAACCCTCTCAACCTTCCGCCGGCCTGTAGAAAGGCTCGTCAGGGAAGTCCTTGATTTTGACCTGGGTTTTTCCATAGCCTGCTTTGCCGCACATTTCCGGCTGAATATGCCGACAATTATATCTGAAGCCGGGATTGGATTTGAAGATGGAGAAAACCTCTTCCTGAAAGCCAGGTACGGAGAAATTGACCCTGTAAGCTATTCCATTGGAAAAACGAGTTTTTCTCCGGAGGGTCTTGAAAGCAGGGTTGTACTTTTGAGCGGAGTAAACTCCGGGGGCAAAACCTCTTTACTTGAACTGCTTGCCCAGTGTGTGGTTCTCGGACATATGGGCTTTCCTGTACCTGCAAGAAAACTTGAACTCGGGCCTGTAGAAGAATTCTATTATTTCGGAAAATCAAAAGGAACTCTTGATGCAGGAGCTTTTGAAACCACCCTTAAACAGTTCTCCGTGCTTTCCGAATCTTCCGCAAAACTTGTGCTTGCCGATGAGTTGGAATCAATTACTGAACCCGGAGCCTCAGCTCGTATTATAGCAGGGATTCTTGAATATCTTACCCGGAACGAAGAGAGCCTCGGGGTTTTTGTTTCCCATCTTTCGGAACTTATCCTCAAAAACACAGGGACAGAAATCAGAGTGGACGGAATAGAAGCCGAGGGGCTGGACTCCAGCCTTGAACTGATAGTAAACCGAAACCCGGTATACAATCGCGTCGCAAGAAGCACTCCTGAACTTATCGTGGAAAGGTTGCTGAGAAAAACTACGGGAAAAGAGCAGGAGTTTTATGCCCATTTAAAGAATAAATTTAAAAATAAAGTATAATCCCGAGTTAAAGT
>DUGS01000176.1:18644-30300 GCA_013331265.1 Methanosarcina sp. | reverse complement strand
GAGTTAAAGTATAATCCTGAGTTAGAGTGAGTATAATTTCAAAAGTTTACTCTCTTGGTAATTTCTTTTAAAATATCTTGATATATCTTGATATATCTTAATTTTACATATATGCTATATTTTTCTGGCTTTTTTGATAGTTTCACTCAATGATATCCCGTTAGTTTTTTTGGTGTGAAAGTGCTTTCCAGTACTTTCATTTTTTGTGCCTGCTATTTGAAAAATTTCATGTGCGTTTTTTGCGAACCTCAAGCGTTTCTCTTTTGTTTATTTTTTTGTTATCTAAGGATAATGTTATAAATCTTTAGTACTATATATAATAAATAGTAGTGAGTTTTCTAGGGTTTTGAAGTTTTTCACGTTTCTGTTAATCCAAAAGTCTATATACGTCTTAGTGTCAATGCATGTCCGATCAGTTTATAAGAAGATATGCCTCATCTTGGACAGGAAACTGAAAACCTCAGCTTGCTAAGTGGTTATTGAAAGGGTTGATACGCGATTAGGGGAAATTTTTTCCGAAAGCTGAATATTTTGACTGTTAAATATATTGAAGGTATCTTCTTTTCAACCCTGCTATATACTGAATAAACGTACGGTAATTATGTCAAATAGTAAAACAGGCAAAAATCTTATATCTAGATCGACAGGCAAAAATCTTATATCTAGATCTTCTGATATTTTTGGGGGCAGACTGAAGATATACAAACCCCAGGGTCACGCGTGATAGGAATGGAGCGGAACTTCCCAGATCAGTGTGCAGATTTTGATAGATTAGTTACGGATAGTGTTGACGGAACCCGGGTTGAAGTATCAGGCATGCCTGACCTGAGTGACCCATGGTTTTATGCGGACCGGGAATACAGCTGGCTCCAGTTCAATGACAGAGTTCTTGAAGAAGCTCTGGATGGACGCAATCCTTTGCTTGAGAGAGTCAAATTTCTTGCTATCTTCGGGAGCAATCTTGATGAGTTTTTTATGGTCAGGGTCTCCGGGGTTCAGAAACGTATTTTAGAGGGGGCAAAGGAAGACCGCATAGATGAACTGGCTCAGGAACAGCTTCAGGTCATCCGGAAAGAACTTCTAAGGCAGCTTCCTATTTCTGATAGCTGCTGGAATGAAGTGCTCGAACCTGCTCTCAGGGAAAATGGAATTAAAGTCTTTAATTACTTTGAACTTTCCGGAGAGGATAGAGAAAAACTCAGAGATTATTTTGAAAGAAATATTTTTCCGCTACTCACACCTCTTGGTTTCGACTCCGGACATCCTTTCCCGCACATTTCAAACCTCAGTCTCAACCTTGCAGTACTTATCGATGACCCCGACTATGGCGAACGTTTTGCCAGGGTCAAGATCCCTCCCATGTTTTCAAGGCTGATCGTTGTGCCTGAAGAGGGCCAGGAAAAAATAACTTCCAGTTTTGAAGACCTAAAAACAGGAAGTTTTGTGTGGCTTGAACAGCTGATTGCTGCAAACCTCGATCTGCTGTTTCCCGGACAGCGCATTCTGGGAGCTTATCCCTTCAGGATCACACGGGATGCAGACCTCGGCTTTGATGAAGATGGGGACAAAGACCTCCTGACTGCTGTAAAGCAGAGAGTAGGTAGAAATTACTTCGGGCCCGCTGTCAGGCTTGAAACTGATTATACTATGCCCGAAAGGGTTTCTGATATTCTCCTTAAGAACCTGGAGCTAACACCGCCTCTGATGTTCAGGTCAGCCGCGCCTCTGGGCCTCTCAAGCCTTATGAAACTCATTCAAATTAACCGGCCTGAACTCAAATACGAACCCTTTGAGCAGAGAAAACATCCTCGTATGGCTGATAAAGAAAACATTTTTGCAGCCTTGAAAAAGAAGGATATCCTTCTCTATCATCCTTATGACAGTTTTGAATCGGTAATCGATCTGGTGGAAGAAGCCGCTGACGACCCGGAGGTCCTGGCCATCAAAATGACGCTGTACAGAGTGGATGACAACTCTAGGATTGTCCAGGCTCTCATGAAAGCAGCGGACCGGAACAAGCAGGTTGCAGTCCTTGTTGAGCTCAAAGCCCGTTTTGACGAAGAGAACAATATCGGCTGGGCAAAAGAACTTGAGCGCAAAGGAGTCCACGTAGTCTACGGCTTTCCAGGGCGCAAAACCCATGCCAAGATGTGCCTGATCGTAAGAGCTGAAAAAGAAGGCTGTGTCAGGTACTATGTGCATATGAGCACTGGAAACTACAATGCTGTTACAGGAAGAATCTATACTGACTGCGGCTATCTGACAAGTGACCCTTTTATAGGCAAAGATATCTCTGACCTTTTCAACGCCCTTACAGGCTATTCAAGGAAAGACCATTACATCAAACTCCTGGTAGCTCCCCAGACAATGAGGCACCAGATCCTTGAACGCATCAGGCGCGAGATTGATATACACGAGAAATTCGGAAACGGCCATCTGATCTTCAAGATGAATTCCCTTGTGGACTACCAGTGCATCCGTGAGCTTTACAGGGCTTCACAAGCCGGGGTAAAGATTGACCTCATTGTCAGAGGCATCTGCTGCCTCAGGCCAGGTATTTACGGGTTGAGTGAAAATATCAGAGTAACTTCGATAGTCGGGCGTTTTCTTGAGCACTCAAGAATATATTACTTCAGGAATGGAGGAAAAGAGGAGATCTTTATGGGAAGTGCCGATCTTATGCCCCGCAACCTTGACAACAGGGTCGAAGTCCTCTTTCCGGTGTCTCAGGATTATATTCCTGTTGTGCGCGATATCATCCTCGGTACCCACCTGAAAGATAACATAAAAGCCCGTCTCCTGCTTTCCAATGGCAGGACTGAAAGGATTTACCCGCAGCCCGAAGAAGAAGAACTGGATTCCCAGCTCTGGATGCTTGAGAACAGAAGCATATGGGACATTAAGACCAAAGAAAGCTGAAGGGAAAATTTAAATTTTTTCTTTTCTTTTCTTTTTCCTTCATTTTCATTTAGTATCTATCCTCTCTTTTTATTTTTCCTCATTTTATTTTCCTCTTTTTATTTTTTCCTCATTTTATTTTCCTCTTTCATTACTTAGCTTTCTGTGTCTCATTTTCTGCCTAAAATTTATATATAAATTTTCAAAGTTTCTCGTGGGCAGGGTTTTTTAACTTAAAATTTTACATATATAGAACGATACAGATTAAAAAAATAAAAGACTAAAACAAATCTCAAATAGAATAAAAATGTGAACAAATACTGTGAAGCTAATGAAGCTCTCGAATCCTTCGAGAAAAACGAAAGGCAGGGCTTTCAGGTGGTCGTGAATGGAACCCGAGAAAATTTCCGAAGGCAGGGTTGTTGCGTTTATTGATATTGGGACTAACTCAGTCCGGCTTCTTCTTGTCCGTATAAATCCCAATGGGTCTTACCAGCCCCTGACCAAGCAGAAGGAAACGGTGCGGCTTGGAGAAAAGGAGTTTATAGACAGGATTCTGCAGCCAAAAGCTATGGAGCGGGCAACCTTTGTCTGTAAGAAGTTTATGGAGCTTGCAAGAGCTTACAGGACAGAAGAGATCATAGCTGTGGCCACCTCCGCAACACGGGAAGCAAGCAATAAAGTCCAGCTTCTTGAAATGATTAAAAAGGAAGCAAACCTCGAAGTCTGCACGATTTCAGGGTCCGAAGAAGCCCGCCTGATTTATCTGGGGGTTTCAAGCGGGCTCAGGCTTGGAAACTCAAAAGCCCTTTTTATTGACATCGGAGGCGGGAGCACTGAAGTATCGGTAGGGGACCAGAACCAGTACTATTTCCTTCACTCCCTTAACCTCGGGTCAATCCGCCTGACAAATATGTTCCTTCCGGATGAAACAGGTCCGGTCTCCGAGGAACGCTATGAGCAGATCAAGGCACACATCAGGCGCAAGAGTGCGGATTTAATTAAAGAGCTTTCCAGTTACAAGGTAAGCTGCACAGTTGGAAGCTCGGGGACTATCGAAAACCTTGCAAAAATAGCTTTTGTTTACCTGCATAAGACAGCCCATGAAAGTTTTGAGAAACTTGAGTACGAAGACCTGAAGGAAATTGTCAGGGCAATGTGTGCTCTGCCGCTTGAAGAGAGGCGCAAATTCCCCGGGATAAACGCCCAGAGGGCAGATATAATCCTTGCCGGAGCTGCAATTATAGAGACTCTTATGGAGGAACTCAAACTTCCTGAGATCACGGTCAGCAAACGCGGGCTCAGGGAAGGTCTACTAGCGGACTATATTTCGAAGAGTGAGTTCTCGTACATGGTCACTCAGATGTCGGTAAGAAAGCGCAGCATTATGCAGCTTGGCCTTGCCTGCAATTTTGACGAGGAACACGCCCATATAGTTACAAGGCTTGCCCTTGAACTCTTTGACAGCATTCAGGCTCTTGGGGTCTATGAGTTTAAGGAGAGTGAGAGAGAGCTTCTTGAATACGGCGCGACCCTGCATGACATAGGGAAATTCCTCTCATACGACACACATCAGGCACATGCCTATCACCTCATAAGAGAAAGCAGTTTCCCTGGCTTCCAGCCTGAAGAAATAGAGGTCATCGCAAACCTTGCTTATTTCCACAGGAAAAACACCCCTAAAAAGAAACATCCCAACCTTGCAGGTCTAAGTAAAGAATCTGTAAAAAGTATCAGGGCTCTCAGTGCCCTTCTCCGTATTGCCGAAGGGCTTGACCGTACCCATACCGGTATTGTATCCCATGTCCGTTTCTATATCGCTTCCACCGAAAGTCTTGTGCTTGAAATGCACGCCCAGCGGGAGTGCCAGCTCGAAATCTGGGAAGTAGAGAAACAAAAGAAATTCTTTAAGAAGATTTTTGGGTATTCTCTCCAGTCTAAAGTAATTATAGACCAGGCTGTGGGAGCCCCATTAGTTTTTGAAGGGAGCGTTGAAGTTGAGGAAGTCCCACGGGACTGAAACTTATTCAGGAACAGAACTCCCTCAAAAACGGAGCTTTTTCAAAAATTGAATTTTTTAGTTTTTTCCAATTTCAATTGTTTTTAAAAAATAAAGTAAAATCCAAAAAATACGCAGAGAATCTAAAAATAAACTGAAAGTCCATCAGAGGCCTTCATACAGGCTTCTGATCGCGCTTTCAATTTTCTTTCTAAACTCACCTACCCGGACTTTTTCCCAGGCTTCCGGAAAAGTGTCGAGCAAAGTTAAAAGCTCCGCTTCCCTGTAGGCGAGGTAAGCTTCAATTCCTTCATGGTTCTCAAGAACTTGCTTTTCATATGATGCCTTTTCATTTCCTGAAAGTCCCCAGGCTCCTGTCTTTAGATAGGTATCCAGCATTTCAGTTGCAACTGCTGCATCGTGCAGGTCTCCGAGGTGGTCCTGCAGAGCTTTGAAATCCTTGATAAGGCCCTCAACTTCTTTTCCAAGCACGTTCTCAAAGAACTCCAGAGTATAACGCAGCCCCTTGGCAGCAATCCTGAGCCTGTGCAGCCTTTCAACCGAAACATAGGGTCCTTCCACCCATTCGGAATAGGCGCTTATATCAGCTAAACGGGCATAGAGGATGGAAGGAAGAACATCCTTTACCCTGTGAGGCAGAGAATCGTGTTTCTCCGTAGTCGTAGGTAGAGCCCAGGTTTCCGGAAAGTCCAGAAATTCCGAAAAGTCTTTTTTAAAACGGCTGTATTTTTCACTGTCCAGGTAATCAAGCATGTCTTCCCTGGCTTTTTCTCTCTCCTCTGCAAGTGTAAGAAAAAGAGGGTCAAGGTCATGTTCACGCCCTGAAGGCAGGGTTTTCAGGTAAGTTTCTGCTTTTTCCCGGAAAACATCAAGGTCCCGGACTCCTCCCAGGGCACCAAGGGTTCTTTTGAGCCCTTTAAGGTGAGGCTCCACTTTTTCAGAGTCAAGGTATTTATCAAAGACTATTGCCGCTGCCCTCATCCTGCGGACCGCAACGCGCATATCATGCAGTTCTTCGATATCTTCTCCTTTTCGGGTTCCCTTTTCATGGGCAAGCATCTGGGAAAACTGATATACAAAAATCCTTTGCGCAACAAAGGCCATGGAATCTTCCGGTCTGACCGTGAATTTTTGAATTTCTCTTCTTTTTTTCTTCTCGGTTCTTTTTTCGGTTTTATCTTTTTCGGTTTTATCTTTTTCAGTTATGTTCTTTTTAGTTATGTCCTTTTTAGTTATGTCCTTTTTAGTTATGTCCTCAATTTTCTCCCTGGTTTTTTCCTCTTTTTCTTTTCCAGCTTCTTTTCCTTCTTCTCTCTGTTTTTTTTCTAAAGATTTTTTTAAGGCTTTTTCCGGGGTTTCTTCCAGGGTTTTTTCTGATATTTCGGTATCAAAAGGTTCATTTGCCTGAATAAACCGTAATTCGGTGCTGAAGAGATATTCCCAGAGTTTACTTCTCTTTTCTGCCCTCTTTGCAGTTTTTTCCGCATCAGGCCCAGTAAGTTCTATTTCAACAGCTCCATCAAGCTGTCTGAACCTGCAGGGCAAAGACCTTTGATTTTCGGTTTCTAAATTACTGGCGATACGGAGAAAAGCCGTAAGAGTAAGGGCTTTATTCTGAAAAGCAGGAGAAAGGCCGGTATTTCTTTCTTCAAGAGCGAGACAGATCTGTTTCTCATTTATTGAAGGATCGTGAAGTTCCATAATCAGAGCCAGCATCTGTAATTCATTAGGCTTCAGGCCTTTAAGGGGATGCGTAAGGATAATCTCCTTGATGATAGGGTTTTCTTCTTCCCTGCGTGAAGTACTTCCAATGTTCTGTAAGAGAGCTGCAAGCCCAAGCAGTTTTCTTTCTTCTTTTCCTAACCTGTGATAAGCAGAAAGCCCATCAAAGAGGGTGAGGGCTCCTGCCATTATATTTTCTGCCTTCTCTCTGCTAATCCCATAGAATTTTAAGAGTGCTTCGGGAGTCCATTCCTCGTAACCCATTTTTGTCCAGCTGCTTTCTGGACTCCCTCTTCCGGATTGAAAATAAAACATCAGACTTTTTCCAGTGATTTCTTCTCTGGCTCCTGTAAATGGAAAGATAGAAAGCCCTTCTTTTCCAAACTGCGAGAGTAAGGCTTCGATCTCAGGCTCCGGGACTTTGAGTAGAAGGCTGAGTTCCGCAGGACTACTGCCCCTGTCAAGTAAAAGCAGAATTTTAGCTTGCTTTCCGTAGATATTTTTGTGGTTAGCCAGCTGTGTGCAGACAGCTCTTTCTTTCAGGTCCAGCAGGGTTTTTTCCGGGAGATTTTCCCTGAAAATATAGGCTCTTTCAAACTTCGAAAAGGGGCTTTCTATAAGGCTGTAATGGTCAAGCAGGAAAGCCCTGATGGTCTCAAGGTCGTCAACAGTCCCTCCGCTTTTAAGTTCAACCTCAAATTCATTGTATATTTTCTTCCTGCTCTCGCTTTTGAGGTTAACCCTATCCAGATAAAGGTCAGCTATCGGTTTTTCTTCAAGCTTTAACTGGCGAATTATTCTTTTCTGTTTGAGGGCGATTAACGGGAACAGGCTAAGCCCTGAAGTGAACTGGAAAATCATATTTCTAATGCGGAGGTCCGGGCATTCGAGTACAGAAAGCCCTTCAGGCAGGAAGCTGACATATTCTTCCCTTTGGTGGGTTCCGGCTTTAAAGCCCCCCAGACTTTTGATAGTGACCCATTTCCCTTTTTCACCTGAGTCTTTTCTTACTCTCAGGTAATACCCTGCAGCCATTATGTCTTTATTTTCAGTATCAAGAAAAGTGTCCTCATTTAGCTGGATCTTAGCTTCAGAAATTGTATAAGAAGCAAGCGTGGAGAGATTTTCAAGCGCTTTAAAATCTGTTTCTTCAGTTACCAAAAACTTCGATTCAATTTCCATATTTTCTCCCCGTCCCACTATAAATATCGAGCACGTCGGCGCCTGTTTTTCAAATATGCAGTTAACTTTCAAAGATATTCTCATGAATAATATGCTCAGGAGTCCTTAATATGGTCAGGAATCCGCTCATGTTTTTAATTATACTCTAATTATTTTTCAATTTTTCTTCAATTAATCTCATGATGCTCTTCAACCAATAAATATAGTTAACAGGGCAAGCCATAAGTTTCTTTCTTTATCCGGGACTGGTTGTTAATATTATTAGATTATTTGATTATTAGTTTCCTTGACAGTCTCCCAAAATTACGGGATGCTTGTTTATAAGTAATTCATTATTCAGAGTTCATTATTCTGTAAAAATTCAAAAAAGCTAAAATGTAATAAAACATATTTATGAAAAATTTAAACAGAACAATAGATATATTTACAAAAATTTAACTTATTTATATCAAAACTGGAGTATGACCTTTTAAATATCTGTTCAAACTATGAAACTCATAATATTTAATTACACTGAATATTCATTTATGCTGCATTCGATTGAGACCCGGTCATTCAAACATACTTTTACAGACCAGCACTCAAAATCAGTATTCTGCAATCACAGGAAATCCATTTATAAGAATCCAGCGGCAAAAATACTACATTAATACACATCAATCACAAAGGAGCATGTTTCCTTGACAGGCAACGATATACTACTCTGGGACGAAACTCTATTTAAGGACCTTTCGGTACTTGAGCCAGATTATCTCCCTGAATATTTTCCCCACAGGGATTCGCAGTTAAATGCGCTCAGGTTTGCACTCAAACCTGCCCTGCGCGGCATGCGACCTTTAAACTGTTTAATGGTCGGCCCTCCGGGCACTGGAAAGACGAGTGCAATTATGAAGGTTTTCAAAGAGATCGAAGCTCATGCTCCGGGTGTTGTGGCTGTAAAGGTTAACTGCCAGATTGATTCCACACGTTTTGCCGTAATGTCCAGAATTTACAGGCAGCTGTTTGGGATCTCTCCCCCTAATTCCGGGATTGCTTTCAGAAAACTCTTTGAGGCTGTTGTAAATTTTCTGATTTCTTCGGAAAAAGTCCTGGTTGTAGCACTTGACGACCTTAATTATCTGTGCTGTGAAGGGCATGCAAATGAAGTAATGTATTCTCTGCTAAGGGCTCATGAGCAATATCCGGGAGCAAAAATCGGGGTTATAGGGATAGTAAATGATGCATCTGACCTTTACTGCCTGGATTCCAGAGTTAACTCGGTTTTCCTGCCTGAAGAAATATCCTTCCCAAGGTATGAGGAGGCAGAGCTTCTGGATATCCTTAAGGACAGGGTCAGGTATGGTTTTTACCCCAAAGTAGTCTCTGGCGAAGTGCTGGAACTTATCGTCTCTTATGTGGAAAAGACAGGAGATTTGAGGGTTGGAATCGACCTTCTCAGACGTTCAGGTTTTAACGCAGAACGCAGGGGAAGCCGCATGATCTTATTAGGGGACGTGGAGAAAGCTTACGAAGCATCCAAACTGCTCCATCTGTGCAGAGGGATAAGCCTCCTATCAGACCCTGAAAAACAGCTGCTTGAACTGATAGCAAAGAAGGATGAAACTAAGGCTGGAGAGCTCTATAAATCCTTCCATGAGCTGACACAGCTTGGATACACCCGCTTTTACGGCATGGTCAACAGGCTCCAGATGCTTAACTACGTGGACGCTGACTTTACAGGCAAGGGTAAAAGGGGCAGGACACGGATTATAAAAACAAAATACGAAGCTGCAGACATTCTTAATTGCCTTAAAAAAGCCTGAAAGAGGAAAAGAGAACGGAAATTCACATGGATTTTCCTTTGAGAGTCCGGAAAATGCCTTTCAGGCCTGGAATATTTTCTGACTGAACTTTAAAAAAGGTGCAGTAAAAATACTGCGCCTTTTTCTGGATTCAATCAGTTTTCGGTTTTTCTTATTTTTTCAGGAATTTACATCATTCCTGGTGGCATTCCGCCCATTCCCGGCATTCCGCCCATTCCTGGTGGCATTCCGCCCATTTCTTCAGGGCCTGGGGCTGCACGGGTAGAAGCGATGATGTCGTCGATCCTGAGGATCATAACTGCAGACTCTGTAGCTGCATTGATTACCTGGGTCTTGACTCTGAGGGGCTCGACTACGAAGCTCTTCCACATGTCAACGACCTTGCCTTCGTAAACATTAAGTCCTGCAGTCTTCATGCCTTTCTCGTGCTGGGAGCGCAGCTCCATGAGCATGTCGATCGGGTCGAGGCCTGCGTTTTCTGCAAGAGTCCTGGGGATAACTTCGAGAGCATCGGCGTAAGCTTTTACTGCAAGCTGTTCCCTGCCTTCGAGAGTTGCTGCGTATTCCTGGAGCCTGAGGGCAACCTCTACTTCTGGAGAGCCGCCGCCTGCAACGAGTTTTTCATCTTCGATTGCAACTCCTACCACACGGAGAGCGTCTTCAAGAGCGCTGTCTATGCTGTCAACAACGTGTTCTGTGCCGCCGCGCAGGAGAATAGTAACAGCTTTGGGGTTGTCGCAGCCTGTGACAAATGTCATGCTGTCGCCGCCAACCTTCTTTTCTTCAACAAGTTTGGCAAAGCCAAGGTCTTCGGGGGTAATCTCGTCAAGGTTGGTGATGAGTTTGCCGCCAGTTGCCCTTGCGAGTTTTTCCATGTCGCTCTTCTTGACCCTGCGGACAGCGAAGATGCCTGCTTTTGCGAGGTAGTGCTGAGCGAGGTCTTCAACGCCCTTCTGGCAGAAGACTACGTTTGCGCCGCTGGCGATAACTTTCTGGACGATTTTCTTAAGCATCTGCTCTTCCTGGTCAAGGAAGGACTGGAGCTGGTCAGGTGAGGTTATTGAGATCTCTGCGTCCACTTCGGTATCTTTGAGTTCGATTGCGGAGTTCAGAAGGATGATCTTTGCATCTTTGACCTTCTCGGGCATGTTTGTGTGGACTCTTTCCTTGTCAATGATCATGCCTGGAATAAGCTCGGAATCTTCTATCCTGCCACCGACTTTCTTGACAACGCTGATGTTTTCCTTGTCAACTGTCTTTTTGCCGTTTGTGTCGACAACGCTTGTAACAGCATCTACGGCAATCTCGGAAAGGAGTTTCTTGGAGGCTTCCGCACCTTTTCCGGTCATGGCGGTTTCGGCGATGCTGACCAGCAGGTCCCTGTTAGACATATCCACATCCATTGCCAGGGAGTTAAGGACTTCAACAGCTTTCTCGGCTGCCATCCTGTATCCGGATGCAATAATTGTCGGGTGGACTTCCTGTTCGATTAAGCCTTCGGCTTTGCTTAAGAGTTCACCTGCGACCACAGCTGCACTGGTGGTTCCGTCTCCTACTTCATCGTCCTGGGTCTTGGATACTTCTACCACCATCTTTGCTGCAGGGTGCTCGATGTCCATCTCTTTGAGAATGGTTGCTCCGTCGTTTGTAATAACGACATCGCCCATTGAGTCTACAAGCATCTTGTCCATACCTTTGGGGCCAAGGGTGGTTCTGACTGCTTCTGCTACTGCTTTTGCAGCCATAATGTTGTTGCTCTGGGCATCCCTGCCTCTAGTTCGCTTACTTCCTTCTTTTAAAATGAATATTGGCTGTCCTGCCATAATTTAATCCTCCATTAGTGTGAGTTTGGAATTGCTCTGGAATTAAAATCGCATTTTACATGTTNNTACTTCTATATAAACTCATCCCGTAGTTCTTTTCAGGATAAGTGTGCTCTGGCATTCGCTTCCTTCAAAGAACAGCCTGGGATGAACCCTTTTTATATCGAGTTTCTTTCACAGAAAAGACCAGATTAGATAATACCAGATTA
>DUGS01000176.1:13696-18479 GCA_013331265.1 Methanosarcina sp. | reverse complement strand
ACCAGATTAGATAATACCAGATTATGAATTAGATAATGCCAGATTATGAATTAGATAATACCAGATTAAACAATTAGATCATAGTTCTGTACCGAAACTTCTCCCAGAATATTCTGTACCGAAACTTCTCCCAGAATATACTGCGCGAATAATCTGGAAAAATAAAAGGGCAAAACAAACGATAAAAATAAAGGTAAGAACTTAAAAATCTTCATAAAAAGCTTTATAATATATTTCATCAATTTTTATGAAATTTTGCTTTATTTCATTATAATTATTTTTTATAAAGTTTTGTTTTTTCCTGATTAGTTTTTAATCTCATTTCCCTTTTATTTATAAATAAATTTAACAAGATTTTTTTATACCTGAGTAAATATTAAACTCTTCATTTGTCCAATCTCTGCAATTTAATTCTATATGTATACGTTATATCTTCGATAGATAAATTAATATCTCTTGGGAACATTGTAAAATTATTGGGGGTGCTCCAACGGCAAATATCAGAGGAAAAGTACTGGGTATCGACCTGGGAACCACCAATTCTTGTATGGCGATAATTGAACTTGGTGAGCCTAAGGTAATTCCCAATTCCGAAGGAAAAAGGCTTACTCCTTCAGTTGTAGGTTTTTCAAAAAAGAATGAGTTACTTGTAGGGGACCTTGCCAAAAGGCAGATGGTTTCCAATCCTGAGAATACGGTTCATTCCATAAAGAGACATATGGGGAAATCCGATTACAAAGTGTCGCTAAACAATGAAAAATTTACCCCTCATGGAATTTCCGCAAAGATCCTTCAAAAACTAAAACACGATGCTGAGAAATATTTAGGGGATGCCGTCGAAAAAGCGGTAATAACTGTCCCTGCCTATTTTAACGATTCTCAACGCTTTGCAACAAAAAAGGCAGGCGAACTTGCAGGGCTCGGAGTGCTCAGAGTTATAAACGAACCTACCGCAGCTGCACTTGCTTATGGTCTGAGGGATGGGATTAATAACCAGAAAATTCTGGTTTACGACCTTGGAGGCGGGACTTTTGATGTATCTATTCTTAAAATTAAAGACGGGATCTTTGAAGTACTCGCTACCAGTGGCGATACCGAACTCGGTGGTGACGACTTCGACATGCGGATCGCTGAACACTTACTTGCTAAATTCCAGGAAACTGAAAGTAAAAACCTATTAGATATCCCTCAGGCAATGCAGCGCATTAGAGAGGCTGCAGAGCACTGTAAGATAGACCTGTCATCCCTAGAGACCGCAAATGTTAACCTACCATATATTTTCGAAAACAAAAGCCTGGACATAGATATAACAAGAGAGCAGTTCAACAAAATGACTGAAGACCTTGTTAAGAAAACTATCTCAATTATAGAAAAAACTCTTCAGGACGGAAATCTCTCCCCTGCGGAAATTGATGAAGTTATTTTTGTGGGTGGATCTACAAGGATGCCTGCTGTTGTGAAAGCTGTAGAAGGGTTCATGGGAAAAAAGGCTCTTCAGAACATTAATCCTGATGAAGTGGTCTCAATGGGGGCTGCTGTTCAGGCCGGTATTCTTGGAAACGATTATCTTAAGTCTCCAAGGGAAGACGTTGATTCGGGTAACCTTGTGCTTCTTGACGTTACCTCTCTTACCCTCGGGTTTGAAACAGTAGGGGATCTGATGGCGCCGATCATTCCGAAGAATACAACAATTCCCACAAGAAACAGTAAAACTTTTACCACACATTACGACAACCAGAAGGTCGTAAGAGGCAAAATCCTGCAGGGGGAGGAAAGGGTTGCATCAAAAAACGTTACTTTAGGAACGCTTGTTCTCGATAATATTCCACCTGCTCCAAAAGGAATTCCGCGGATAGAGGTTACTTTTGATATTGATGCTAATGGAATAATATATGCTACAGCCAAAGATCTTGGGACCGGAATCATGAGAAGCGTTACTATAGAAAGGCCAGAGGGTCTCAATGATTAATAGTTCGATAGATTGATTAGTTCTCAGCATATTAACGATTCAATAGAATGGATCAATAATAGAGACATAGTTTCAAAGATAGAGACATAGGTTCAAAGGGTGAAAAGCGGTGGACTATTATCAGTTATTCGATATTCCCAGAGGCGCAACTCCTGAAGAAATCGAAGGTAAGTATCATTATTTTGCAAAAAAATATCATCCGGACAGAGCTAAGTCACCTGATGCCCATGAAAAGTTCATAAAAATCAAAGAGGCTTACGAAACCCTCAAAGACACTCAAAAAAGAAAGGCATATGACATGTCCCTGCCTCCAGAGGAAAAGGTAACGGAAATCTCTGCAGTTTCTGATAATAGTCATGGTCCTGCTCAGGACTCTCAGGTCCCGGAGATGCCTGACATGCCGTCAGGATCTAAATCTCCTTTCAGAACAACTACTATATCCTATGTTTCGTTCAAATCCGGCAGTGATCCCCTCAGTCCTGGCCAGTCAACCTCATCTTCCGAATCTAAAACTATTGACTGGTCCAAATACGTTTCCTCCGGAAAGAATCAGGATTCTGAAAATGGTGATTCTTCAGGTGAGTCAGGCAACAATGCCAATTGGTCAAGTGTAAAAGTCAGTTATGAAGGGCTCGTAGAAGAGGTTGATGACAGCAAGCGCAAAAAGCACTTTTCGATGAGTTCTTTTTTACTGAAGACCTTTGTCTACGCTCTTGTCCTGGTTTGTCTCCTGGCAACCGTTGCAGTCGTTTCTCCGGGGCAATTAGAAGCTATCGGGCTGGAAAGTTTAGTTAACTTCTTAGATTAAGTGATGTAACAAAAGCTAACAGGCGCATATCCATCCAAAGTCTCTTATTTTGCTGTTTCATTTTGCTGTTTCGGGAAGCTTTGAAAGTCCTTCCTCAATTTCCTCTATTTTTTCAAAAGCAATTCCAATGGGAACTTCAAAATCTCCGTATCCGCTGTGCTTTCTCGACCCTTTACACCCGAAGGATAAACCAATACCCTGTTCTAGAGCCAGTACAGTACAGTCTCCACAGATTGAAGCTGCACCCATTGTATCCATTACTGTCCTTTTTCCTCCGGAATAGGCGTTTGCCTGGACAACTCGCATAGCTCTCTCGGGTTTAAGGAAGAGGATAAGCACATCAAAATTTTCCCTGTTAAGGGACAGGGTCTCGATCACAATGGAGCAAAACTTTCTCTTTAATCTAGGAAGGGATAGGGCTGCTTTTTCTGCAGCCTGTGCATTCCCGTACCTTCCGGACCGGAGGTAATATTCGGCAGGGCTCTTTTCGGAAAGTCCAAGGATATAGTCTCCGGGAGAACAGCCCTGTCCGGAAATTCTGAATTTCTCTCCCATGCGGGCTTTCTGAACAAGTTCGCAAAAAAGGAAGCCGGACTTCTCTGAAAGTTCTTCTCTCCCTTTTCCGGCTGCTTTTTCTTCGTGAGCCGTTTCCTGGGATGGTACTGCTTTCTGGGAGGGCACTGTTCCATGAAGCCCTTCTTTCGTATCCCCTTCTTCTATTTCAAAGGTTATACACACAGGCTCTCCAATTTCCATCAATCTCTTAAGTTCTGGATATCTTGAAAGCGGCACTCCCTTTTTTTGCATACAGCCCATTCCTTTTTTACTGCTTACTTCTGTTTTTGCTTCTTATTTCACTCAAACTTCGCTTTTACCGAAGTAAAGACCGGGCCCCTGACATCTATCTTTTTATTTTTACCTGTGATATACCGCTGGGCAGTAGGTCCTATCTTCAGGTTAATTTCAGAGGGAACCTTAACAATCCTTACCCTGACAATGTGCTCATCTGCTCCGGACATTGCAGCTTCTTCAATTTCCCGGGCAGCCTGGGCTGCAAAAGCCTCTATGAAGAGGATGCCTGCCCTTGCCGAGTGGTTTTCAAAGGCTTTCTGCCATTTCTTATTATCCGGGATTCCCAGTATGTCTCCCTGATAGGCAACTACCTCGTTGAAAGCGGCAGGTCCGCAGAGCTTTGTATTCTCTTCGGGTTCGATCACGGAAACCTTAACCTTTCTTCCGCAAACTTCTCCTTCCCAGGCAGGGAACTCGCAGGGGCTTGGCTGTTCTCCGTGAAGTTCGCACTGGGCAACCACGGCAGACGCAATTTCCTGTCCTTCAGGGGTTTGAGGCATTTTGTCTACGAAAACCTGCTTTGCAAGCCCACTGTCCAGCATTTCCCATTCGCTGTACTGCGGGATCTGCGGGTAGGTTAAAGAACGGACGTCAGGTGCATCGTGCAGGATCATGGCAAGCCTCTCAACTCCAAGCCCGAGGTTCATTACAGGATACGGGATGTCATATTCTGCAAGGGCGGTTGGAGAGTATATGCCGAAAGTTGCAACTTCGATCCAGCCGTCTGAGTATTTTGAGTTAGAACCTACCAGCTTCGGGTGGAAAGCAAAGACCTCAGTCTGGGTGTCAGGCACGTAGTATTTACTACGCTTCTCGTCTGGCCTGAAAAGGAATTTTTCGAACCCAAACTGGGAAAGAAGCCCCTCTGCGACTGCCTTCCCATGGTCAACAGTCACATTCTCATCCATAATCACGCAGGAAGCTGAATAATAGGTCATAAGCCTTGAGGCATCTTCCTGCTGCTCGCGCCTGAAACAGCGGTCTATGGAGAAGAAATGGAAAGGAGGCTCTTCCCTCTCAAGGAGGGCTCCAAGGGAAATAAACCAGCCGCTTGTCATGTGGCTGCGCAGGGTTTTTGTGCTTGCCTGGGGGACAAGCTCTTTAAACTCAGGAAAAACCTTTTCAATCATGTCAGCTACAAGGGCATCTGAAAC
>DUGS01000176.1:12902-13474 GCA_013331265.1 Methanosarcina sp. | reverse complement strand
ACTTTCCTGATTTTGTCTATACCTTCTTCTCCTATATCGCCCAGGATTTCGGTAATCTGTGCAATGCGCTCGTCAGAGATTCCCACATTGGGGCGGGGCAGGCCTGCAAGATAGAAACAGCGGTCAAGGACTGCCAGGGCTTCGCTTCCGAACTGTTTGTGTACCTCTTTATCATCAACTATTAGAGGGTTCATCATCTCTTCAAAACCCATGCGCAGATAGGCTTCTCTCAGTCTCTGGATTGTATCATAAACAGGGTGAGCCTTCCCATATTTCAGGCTTGTTCTCGGGTAGCGCTCGTTAAGAGTAGGGGTTTTGACCACTTTTTTGCCCTCGTTCCAGGCAAAGTCAAAGTTTTCCTTTACATCCTTTTTTATTTTTTCTGGATCAAATTTCATGGATATCCTCTTACAATTGATTACTGGAATTAGGATCTATCAGACCCTTAGGGTTTTATCGTTTATATGTATATTTTGAACTGTTTGGATAACCAGTAAAATACACTGGATAATGAGTTTCAGGTAATGAGTGCTGAATTGTAATGTAACTGCACTAAATGATAAATGATTTTA
>DUGS01000176.1:7546-12739 GCA_013331265.1 Methanosarcina sp. | reverse complement strand
ACTAAATGATAAATGATTTTAGTGTTTATTGTAAAAATTATTTGGCTCTCCTTCTTAGACGGTTTTTTCTTGTAGCCTGTAATTCTGTCAGGACACTGAAGGAGAGAATCGTTTTTAATCTGATTTTTTATATAATTATCCTGCATCAGAGCTTCTCTAATTCTCTTACGTCTGAAATTCTTTTATAACCTGGACTCCAGGCTCTTCATTGAGAGCTCAAGTTTTTGCTGTTGAATTGCGTTTACTACGTCACCGCGTGTTTTTTCTATCAAGGAGCGGGATACATCAGTCTTTCGCCTGAGCCCGCCTGTGATCGCATCCGGATAGTCAAAGTCCATAAGGGTTGCATGGATATTTTCCATTATACCTAAAAACACTTCGGCTTTTTCAAAGGCCTCTCCCCTTATAAGGTCAAGAATATGCCTTCTGAGCTCGCCCACTACATCGCCAAGCCCGTTAAGGTAAGCAGTATATTCAACTCCCAGCTCGTCCGGAGAAGGAAGACTCAGCATCTTTCCTTCATCCTTCAGCAGGCTGTAAAGGACTGAAACCTCCGAATACTCCTGCTGTGCATGTTCTACAAATCCGGCATGGTAAATGTCAGCATGCCCTTCAAACCGGGCTTCAAGTTTTTTTAAAGCTTTTCCAGCCGTTTCTATGCTGTTACTTGCCTTTTCAAAGTCCTTCCCATGCAGAGCAAAACTTGCTGTCCTGCATTCTCTGACAATTTCCCTTGAAATCTTCAGTCCTTCTTCTCTGATCCTGTCTTTGACTTCCAGATTCTCCCTTATCCGATTAGAAATTTCTTCCAGCATTACTTTCTGCCCCCCATAAAATTTTACAATTATTTTGTACTGGCTTTCTATACCAGTAGTTCACTCTATTTTCATACGTTTACACGTGTTTTTGGTTTTTATGCTTTTCAGGCTTTCAGAGCTTTATTTCAAAACCTTGCTTTGATTGTAGCTTGTGTCCATAAGCCCGGTCAGAGTTAGCCCGGTCAGAGTTGCAATTTACCATTTTTATTTATCGCCTTCATATATTGCCTGAAATTTTTTTCTCTGTATAATTTGATTTTAAGGTTATTTATATCCTTATCTCTCTTTTTATCTCCTTTTTCATGTATTAACTTATCTATATTATTCACTCTGTTATAGGCAAAAAAATCAGGCAAATGCAAAAAAATCAGGCAAATGCAAAAAATTCAGGCAAAAATTCAATATAAGTTTAAAATCCGATTCCTAAAAAAGTAAGGAGAAAATAGAGAAAGATTGAGAAAAGATCGAGAAAAGATGGAAAAAGGTTTTTTCCCAGGGTTTTTATCTTTTCGGTATCCTTTACCTCTAGTTAATTCCAAAATCCGATAGATACGACTATCAAAACTGCCAGGTCACTTCCCTTAAGGTTCTTTTTTTAGAATCAGATTAAATCTTGAATTTTTTTACAGAATCGTCTCTAGAAACTCATCTGAGATTTTTTCTTTCCGGGAGCCGAGGTTTTTCTTTAAGTTGCTCTCGGGAAAAATCTTTTTACGGGATTAGAAAATTCTTTTTTCTTTACTTTACTCATCTACTGGAATGGTCTCGAGCTGGCTTGATAGATTCCAGATCAGAGTCCTTGTGTGAAGAGGAAGGTTCGGGTCGTTGCTTATATCTTCGAGAATTGAAATGCTTGATGCTGCTCTAAGGAAGAGAGGTTCGGATTCGTTGTTCAGGATATCCATGATTTCATTCACAGAACGCCTGATATTCCTTGGAACTGAAGAGTCACTGGTTATACTATCTAGGACTTGAAGACATTGTCTGATAACTTCTGCCGAATCATTTGATGGCATTTAATCACCTTCGCAGTCAATTATGATCTAAAAATTAGAGCTAACAAATTATTGTAAGACAGGCTTGTTATATAAAACATTATCGGTAATCCCTGAGACCGATTGTTTTGGTGTCTTCGCTTTTCGATTTTGCTTATTACTCTTTTCTGCTTTATGTTTTATAAAGGTAACTTCATATAGAGGGAGTTACAGGAAAAATCTTATAAAATGATTGAGAAACTGTGTAAAAAGGAAGGTTAGGCATATGGATTCTGAGAAAGACAAAAAAGTAAAGAGAATAGCTCGTTTCCTGGAACTCGGGGGCACAATGCTCGCCGAACACTGCAAAGTCTGCGGAGCTCCCAAGTTTCGTTATCAGGGAATGGTAATCTGCCCTATCTGTGATGTTCGGGAAGAAGGGGAAGAAACTCCAGCACCTGAACCTGCGGCAGAAGTCCAGGCTCCAGAAGCCAGATCTTCTACTGAGAGAGATAGATCATCTTTTGAGGCCAGAAAGAAATTTCAGACACGCAGACAGAAGCCCAGGTTCGGGCAAAGAACACCAGAAGCTGGAGAGGAAGAAGAGAAAGCTTTCCCATCTGCGGAAGAAGAATCCCCAGAGACTCTTTATGAAACCGAAGAAGCGGGAAGGACAGTTCCTGAAATTGAGGCTGTACCCGCAGTCCGGGCAGAGAGTGTGGAAGCGTCCAGGGTTTCTACAGTTTATGGAAATCACGAAATGCTGGAAAACCTTCTCTTTAAAAAGATGGTCAGTATTGCAGCTTCCCTGCAGGATGAAAAGAACCCGCGCAGCATTGCTGAACATTTAGAGCTGATAGAAAGAGGTATTGGTCTCGTAGAGCGGCTAAAAAAAATATAAAGACGTGATTAATTGAAATAAAGGCTACCATATCAGGGAGTTCGATACGTCCTAACTTTTGATTGCAGGAATTTTACGGCTTATCCTTTATACGGACTTTCGAGAACTTCTCTGATTCTGGCCGCTGTTTTTGGTCCTATTAACTTTACTTTCTTGAGCTCTTCCATATCAGCCTGCATAACAGCTTCTACCGAGCCAAAATGCAAAAGAAGGTTTCTGGCAGCTTTTGGCCCTATACTCGATATCGAAGAAACAATGTATTCCTGCTGTTCTGCAAGGGTGCTGGCAGATTTTTTTCCGTGAGGATTGATTTCATGCTTATTTTCCGTCTGCTCCCGCTTTGCAAGTGTTTTCAAAATAGAAGCAGTCTCTTCTTCATCCCGTGAATATAGAATGGACACTCCGAAATCGATTGCAATGGAAACCAGAGAGCCATAAATAGCATTTGGGTTGATCTGCCTGGATGTGAAAAGGTCTTCACCTTCAATTATCAGGACAGGTTTCTCATAAGCTCTCGAAAGGCCGGAGAGCTGGGCAAAAAGATTGCGTTTTCCGTCAATCAGGGAGCTTGCAAAGTCATCCGTACGTTTTCTTTCTACTGCGAGGCGATCGCTTACAACATAATCTCCTATTTCGAGAGCCATAAATCTGAGTTCGACTCCAAGCCTGTCCAGAACTTTTGCAACTCCACTCTTCGTCTCCCTGTGGTCGATTACGATTTTAAGGGACTCGGTTGAATTTTCTCCTGATGCGGCTCCAAAATCCACAAGGGTTTTTTGCCTTTCTTTTATGTTTACATCCCTATTTTCTATTTCTATTTCTTGTAATTCTGGATTTGAATCTGGTTTTGAGTCTGAAACAGAGGATAAGCCTTCAAAATCCGAAAGTTCTGAACTTTTCTTTGCAGTTTTCGGGCCCAGGACAGCTTCAAGCCCGTGCATACTGTTCAGCATCTTTTTTTCCTTGTTTTTGCTGCTCCAGTAATAAGCCTCGTCTCTGGTACCTTTTGTCACCAGGACAGTCACCCTGCCCTTATGCTGCCTGCCTGTCCTGCCTTTACGCTGGATGCTCCGGATCTCCGAGGGAACAGGTTCGTAAAATAGGACAAGGTCTGTGGAAGGGATGTCAAGCCCTTCCTCAGCAACCGAGGTAGCTACAAGGACATTATATTCCCCGGCTCTGAACTTGTCCAGGATTTCAACCTGCTGCTTTTGAGTAAGCCCTTTATCCTTATGGCGTGAACCCTGCCCTACAAAACGGACAGGATTAATCCCGGAAACTTCGGAAAGAGCATTCGCTACCATTTCAGCGCTGTCCCTGTAGTTCGTAAAAACAATTACTCTTGAGTCCGGGTTTCCTTCAAGCTGTTCGCATACGATTCTCCGTGTAAGCTCGAGTTTGGGATGTTCGACATCACATTCTTTTGCCCTGCAGAGGGTTTTTCTCATATAGAGGTCGTCCATCAATCTTTTTGCAGCCTTGCTCGAACCGCTGGAAGAGGCTTCAGCATCCAGTTTTTCCAGGTATTTTCTGAGAGCTTCAAGGCCCTGGGTTTCCACCATTTCCACTGCGTGGTTTACCTTCATCATCTCTGCGACTACAGACATGGCAGAAAAGATTGCAGGGTCCCCTCCTATTCTTATTTCGCCCTGAAGCTTTTTCTGAAGGAGCAGGAGGTCTTTTTTAGAGACATACTTTCCACTGCCTACAGAAAAACCCATATTCCTGATAATTGCAAGCCTGTCATCGAAAATTTTCTCAAGATAACCCCGGATTTCTGCCATCTCTGCAGGAAGATTGACCTGGAGCCATTCGATCTCTTTTTCCTGCACATACGGACGGACGTCCCTGTCTTTTTCCGTTTTTACTGCCACGTTCTGTACATGCAGGGCTTCGCAGACCTCTGAGATTTTCTCATCCGAACTTCCAGGGCTTGCGGTAAGTCCGAGAACATGCGGATTTTTTGCGCTCTCAAAATACTTTTCCGCAATAAACGTATATGCATAATTTCCGACTGCCCTGTGGGCTTCATCAAATGTGATATGGCTAACATCCTCAAGGCTGATCCGCCTGGTAAGAATATCATTTTCAATCACCTGGGGCGTAGATACTATGAGTTTTCCCTGCGCCCAGAGCCTTTCTCTTTCTGAAGGGGAAATGCTGCCCGTAAAAGCAAGAACCTCTTCTTCAGGAAGAGCCATTACCTTTTTAAAAAAAGCTGCGTGCTGCTCAACAAGGGGTTTTGTAGGTGAGAGTATCAGGGCTTTTCCCCCGAAGCGCTGTAGCCGGGATGCAATCACAAAAAGCGCTATAATTGTTTTTCCTAGCCCTGTCGGAAGGACAACAAGGCTTGAACCTTCAAGAGCTTTTCCTGCCAGGTTCAGCTGGTAAAGCCTCTGCTCAACTGTGTTAGGCTTTATCAATGGGTGCTTCATGTATGCCGGTTTCTCAGGAAATAGATTTTCGTTCATTTTGATTCAGGTTAATTTTTTCAGCTTTA
>DUGS01000176.1:7103-7362 GCA_013331265.1 Methanosarcina sp. | reverse complement strand
TTATTTCAGGTTAATTTTTTCAGCCTATTTTTTCAAGGTCATTTTGTTTCAAGGCTTTATTTCAATTATAAAAAAGTAATAAAAAATTAAATAGTTTGCTGCAGGCTTCTTCAGCCCACAGCTCAGGAATTGGCAGTACTCTTAATTTTAAAAGTTAAAAGGCTTGCCTGCGGATTCGAAATCTCTGCCCTTGTAAATCAGTTCATAGAGCACATTTTCGATTCCTTTGATCGGGGCCCGGACCTGGCGCATGGAATCC
>DUGS01000176.1:627-6908 GCA_013331265.1 Methanosarcina sp. | reverse complement strand
CCTGTCCCTGATAGTTACAGTCCCATCTTTGAGGGTATCGTAATCTACAGTAACGCAGTAAGGCGTTCCGATTTCGTCATTTCTCCTGTAGCGGCGTCCGATAGTCCCTGAGTCGTCATAGCTGACAAGCAGGCTCTTTTCCCTGAGTCTAGCAAGAATCTCTTTTGCAGGGTCTGCAAGCTCTTTTCTGGTAAGGAGCGGGAGGACTGCGACCTGTACAGGGGCGACTGCACTTGAGAAGTGCATTACAAGGCGGGCTTCCTCTTCGCCTTCTACTTCACTTTCACCCTTTGATTCTTCGGGTTCTTTTTCTGTCTCTCCTTCTTCTCCTGCACCTTTAAGTCCGGATTCGGCTGCTTTCTGGGCAACCTTTTCTTCGTCAAAGGCATGTTCCATGATCCCGTAGAAGATCCTGTCTATTCCGTAGGAGGGCTCAATCACGTGAGGAATAACATTTTCTCCGCTAACCTTTATGGTCTCTTCGGCAAAGTCCACCACATCTGAGTTGACAGTCAACTCTTCCCCGTCCACGGTAACTTTGATCTGGTCCTTTGAGAGCTCTTCTTCAGAAAGCTGTTTTAAGGCATCTGCGACGGCTTTTGCTTTGCCCTTAAAGAGAGGGCCGAGTTTCCCCATATTTGGTTTCACAACAAAGCGGGTCACCATTTTGGGCTCATCGTATTCCACATAGACGTAAAGATCGGTCTTGCTGACTCTTGCATGAGCTTTGAGGTCGTAGTCCGTCCTGTCGGCAATTCCAACGATTTCAACCCAGCCGAAGCGGTCTGTAGCGATTTCTGCGTCCCAGCAGTCAATTGCATAGTGCGCCATTTCGTCTTTCAGGTGCTGTCTGAACCTGAGCTTTGCAGGGTCGATACCTACCTTTGTCAGGAACTCGTTCGTGAGCGCAATGTTGTACCCCAGCACTTCGTGGGCAATGATTCCCTTTTCCACGGCCTGTCTTACGGTCATCCTGAATGGTTCGCCCTTCTGCTGCGCCTCCCGCGAATAAAGAGTAAGCTCTCTGTTTGCGAAGCGCTCGAAGTTGGGGTGTTTTTTGTTCCTGGGGTCCGTAAAGATTTCACACTCCGCCTGAGTGAATTCCCTGAGCCTTATCACACCCTGCCTTGGCGCGATCTCGTTCCTGTAAGACTTGCCTATCTGCACTGCCCCAAAAGGCAGCTTATCCCTGTAGAAGCGGGACAGCCTCTGGAAGTCCACAAACATCCCCTGTGCCGTTTCCGGCCTGAGGTAGCCCTTCCTTCCGGTCCCGGGGCCGATTGTGGTCTTGAACATCAGGTTAAATTCATAAGCATCGTTGAGTTCTCCACCGCATTCAGGGCAGGTGATCCCCTTTTCCTTTATGACCTGTGTGAGCTGTTCTGCACTCAGGGTCCCTGCCGCAGCCATGATGTTTTCCACCAGGTGGTCAGCCCGGAAAGCCTCTCCGCACTTCTTGCATTCACACAGGGGGTCAGAAAAGCCTCCAACGTGCCCGGACGCGATAAACACTTCCTCAATCCCGATTGTCGGGCACTCAATCTCCATAAATCCTTCTTGGATAACATAAAATTCTCTCCAGGTCTGCTCAATCCGTCTCTTCAACGTGCTCCCAAGAGGTCCATAATCATAAAATCCGCGGCTTCCNNAGAAAAGCCTCCAACGTGCCCGGATGCGACAAAAACATCCTCAATCCCTATAGTCGGGCACTCAATCTCCATATGCCCTTCCTGAATAACGTAAAATTCTCTCCAGATCTGCTCGATCCGCCTCTTCAGAGTGCTCCCGAGAGGTCCGTAATCATAAAATCCGCGGCTTCCGCCATACAGCTCAAATGAGTTCCATAAAAATCCGCGGCGCTTTGCCAGCTCGAATACTTTTTCGTATTTATCCATTTTATAAGTCCTCGTAATATTGATTGGGGGATACAGGGTAATCGTGAATTTTTGATTTGTTAGAAATAATAGATGGATAAAGGGTATCATTATATTAAATTTGCACTGCTCTGCATCTATGCAGGATTTGTTCGTGAGTTCTTAAATCTTGCATCCGTATGTTCTGACTATAATCGGAATCATTATGGTTTACATTAAATTAAAGTATTGAAACCTCTAAATGAATAATTGATGAGCAGTCCTTCCCCTATCTATCAAACTATCTATCAAAAAAGCATCCAGGACCTAAAATCCCTTGTTTTTGAAACTTTAAACGAAGAAAATGCTATTGTCTTACTTTTTGGTTCCAGGGCTAGAGGAGATTTTAGTCGGGTTTCAGATATAGACATCGGGATTCTTCTAGGGAATAATTTTGACCGGAGAAAGTTGGTTTTCTTAAAAGAAAAGATTGAGGATCTTAATATCCCATATACAGTTGATGTTGTGGATCTTTCCAGAGTTTCGAAAATTTTTAAAGATAAAGTGCTGAGAGAAGGAATTTTATGGAAAGGATGACATTCTCAGGCGCGTTGTCGAAAGAGTGGAGCTGGATTTTCCGGGGAGTCCGGCAAAAAAATAAAAATAAAGTTCTGGTAAAATCCGACTGGATTTTTTTGTTTTATGAAAATGGGGATGAGTTCTCTTTTCTTTTGTACTCAATCGGATTTGCGCTCAGGTCGCATTTTGCATGACAAATTCGGGTCAGGAATTAACACCCGGTAATAGCTTCTTTTTCCTATCTCGGGTTTTTAAGATCTGTTCTGATTTCGTGGACTCTCTTGTTTTGCTATCAATATTCCGGTTCTATTTTCTGCTTCGTGGTCAAAAGGTTCATTGAAAGGTCTGTAAATTATTCAGGTATTCATATAAAATTCTCTTAGACAAGCTCAACAACTTTTAATATGACAAGCTTCTAAAGTTAGAGCCGGTGGGGTAAGATATGGCATTTTCAATATGGAGATGCCTCTTCAAGACTAAGTCGGATAGTGTATGCTATGCAGGATGTCTTCAAACAGAAGGCTCCTCTTGAGACTATGTTGGATAAAAAATATCCCGCACAGGGCATTTTCAAACAGAGAATGCTTTGAGGCAACGTCTGACAGAATACATTATCAGTGGGGTTATAATAAATGTTAGCAAAAGGTTTACAGGAAATCATAAAAACCGTAATAGAAGAGAATAGTTTACAACCGGAAACGATTATGGAAATCGGGGAATGGCTTCATAGTCTGGAGTTTCTAACAATAAAGGTGATAATGTTTTCTTTCAGTGTTTATCACCTGTATGAATTTACAATTAAACATGTGCTTTAAAATTAAACATGTGCTTTAAAATTAAAAACCTTCTTTAAAGCTTACTTTAAAACTACAGCTAATAAGCTTCTGCAGGCCTCCTTTCTAACTTGAATCGAAAACTGCTCAGAAAGGAGGCATTCTTAGGTCAAAAAAGAACCAGGGCTCAGTAAATACTAAACAAACAGCCCTGTGTTTTATCTTTTGCTTTGGTATTTCTGCCGGCGTATTTTTCCCAATTTAACCTTATGTTCCTGCTATCTCTTGTTTAACTTTTCAGATTTTTTGGGTCTTTGCTCTTGTTTTGCTTTTGTTTTTGCTTTCAATTCCTAAGTCTGCAATGCCTAAGTCTGCAATTCCTAAGTCTGCAATGTGAAAACGAAATTAGTGCAGCGTTTCCATAAATTTTAAGTTATCCTGCAACTTATGGGAAAGCTGATGGTCCCAAAAATCCTTGTTACAAATGATGATGGTGTTTATTCGACAGGCCTGAAAGCCGCTTTTGACAGCGTTTCGGACCTCGGGAAAGTTACAATTTCGGCTCCTGCTGTCCAGCAGAGCGGGGTAGGACGCTCGATTTCTATCTTTGAGCCTCTCCGTATCACGAAGACTGATGTAGGAGGCATACCTGCTTATGCTGTGGGCGGCACTCCTACTGATTCTGTAATTCTTGGCATTTTCACGATTCTCAAGGAAATGCCTGACCTGGTGCTCTCGGGTTTTAACATTGGAGAAAACATAAGTACAGATACGATCACTACTTCAGGAACCATTGGAGGAGCCCTCGAAGCTGCAAGTTATGGAGTCCCTGCAATTGCCGCTTCCATGCAGGTGCTTGATGAAGGACAAAAATTTGATGACCCCAGGGATTATCATAGAGAGCACTTTGAAGCCGGAATCAAAATCGTAAACCGGGTGGCTCGAAACGTCCTCAGGCACGGCATGCCTGAAAATGTGGACCTGTTAAACATCAACGTTCCCTACCATGCCGAAGAAGACACACCCATAGAAATAACCCGCCTTGCGAGGAAGATCTTTAAAACCGACGTCGAAGAGCGGCGTGACCCCAGAGGCAGGCCCTACTACTGGATTGCAGGAGACCTTATCCGCGAAGAAGAGGAAGGGACTGATGTGCATGCCATCATGCAAAAAGGGCATGTCTCAATAACGCCTATTTCCCTGGACTCAACAGCAAGAATAGAGTTTTCGGAGATCGAAAAATACCTTTGATAACGGCTTTGAGAACAGCAATCTCATTATGGATAAACCTGTTTCAGATAAATTCACCTGTAAAAGAGAATAGAATCCTTTGCCGGATAAACCCCTACTTTTTATTCCGGAAAAAAGGTTTCTGTTCTTTATTCTTAGTTTTATTCTTAGTTTTATTCGTCCTGTTCTATATGAATAGAAACTTCCTTCCAGTCGCTATTGATTGTGTGAAGAGTTTCAACCATTGCCTTAATAACATTTCCTACTATTTTCTGGACAAATTCATTCATCGGAATTTTTCTGCCGTCTACCAGAAGTTTGATTTTCATTTTTTTCCTCCTTATTGCATATTTTCTTATTTTTTCATTCTCTCTAATTTTTCGATTTTTGCAGTTGGAGTATAATAAGGCTTTCTCCGGCTTACCGCAAGCATGAGCAGTTTTTCTATCTCTTCGGGGCTTCTTGCTTCCCCTACATCAACAAGATTATCGTGCACAAGCAGGCAGGGCTTGAGTTTCCCATCGGCTGTGACTCTGAGCCTGCTGCAGTGGGCGCAAAACTCTGAATTGTCCATGGGACGCACGAATTCCACTTCCACACCATCGATCACATATTTTTTTCTGTGGTGCAGATGCCGGACCCTGACCTCGCTTGCTCTTTCTTCGAGGTTTTTTTCAAGGGCTTTTGAGTCAATAGTATACTTTGAAAGCTCCGGGTCAATATTCATGAGCTCAATAAGCTGCAGGATTACTTTTCCTTCATAAGGGCGGATGAAATCCATCATTGCATCAATTTCATTCTCGTTTATGCCTTTCAGGAGCACCATATTCAGTTTTACCGGGGTTAGCTCGGCTTCAACTGCACTGTTGATCCCTCTAATCACTTTTTCAAGGGTCCCTGGCGGAGCTCCAGTAATTTCCTCATACTTTTTGGGGTCAAGGGTGTCCAGGCTCACGTTTACCCTGTCGAGTCCGGCAGCTTTGAGGGTTTTTGCACGTTTTTCAAGCAGAATACCGTTCGTAGTTGCCGAAACCTCTTTCAAAGGAGGGAGACAGGCAAGGATGTCTTCGAAATCTTTACGGAAAAGCGGTTCTCCTCCTGAGAATTTCACTTTACGGACTCCGAACTTCGCTGCTTCCCGGACAATCCCACAGATCAGTTCCGGGCTCATCTCATACCCTCTGGGACCGCAGGAACAGCAGTCTGCTCCTTCGTTATGGCAGTACATGCAAGAAAGGTTACACCTGTCAGTAATGGATATCCGAAGCCCGGTTACTTTGCGCCCATAAGGGTCAACCAGGATTTTTTCTTCTTTTTCTTCACGAAGCAGGGAATTTTTCCCTAAAGTGTTGTCCTTCATATTTCTCCTGCGTATTTATATTATGAAGGTAATAATATTTTTGGTAGAGCCTTGATCCGGTTATCTGAATAATCAAAGCTCTAAATATAAAAAGAATATCCGGTAGCGTTATGTTCCGTCTACTATAATACCTAATTGTAGCTAATATAAATCGATAGCGCATGTTATTTCGAAAATTCGCAGAAGAAAATGTCGAAGTCCGATTTTTACTCTGGATTTCGCTAGATAGTTACCAAAAATAAAATAATTTTGTTTTTAAATTGTTAGAAAAGCTATCTGAAAAATAGCTGTATCTGAAAAATAGCTGTATTTACTGGTTAAGTTTCAACTTTTGTGCGGAGAGTATCTCTAACTCTCCAGCACATAAGTTATATTTTTGGCCCACTGATTATAGTTATTCACTGGCCCTTGTATAATACCTGCTGACAGATATTATACGACTACTGCACCATTATCATCTTCATCTTCTTCTGGAGCCGTCTCTTC
>DUGS01000176.1:0-379 GCA_013331265.1 Methanosarcina sp. | reverse complement strand
AGTCTCCTTTATCTTCTTCTGGAGTTGTCTCTTCTACACAATCTCCCTTATCTTCTTCTGGAGCTGTCTCTTCTACACAGTCTCCTTTATCTTCTTCTGGAGCCGTCTCTTCTACACAGTCTCCTTTATCTTCTTCTGGAGCTGTCTCTTCTACACAATCTCCCTTATCTTTTTCTGGAGCTGTCTCTTCTACACAGTCTCCTTTTTCTTTTTCTGGAGTTGTCTCTTCTACACAGTCTCCTTTATCTTCTGCTTCATTTACAGTGTCATCTGCATTTCCACAGCCGTCTTCATCATCTTCTGGGGTTACAGCGTTTCCACAGCTTTCTGTTTCTGTAGTTTGTATAGCTTTGTCACATCCTGTTTCTACAGCTTTGTT
>DUGS01000211.1:19954-21583 GCA_013331265.1 Methanosarcina sp. | reverse complement strand
CCGTTTATGAATACTTTTGCTTTAGTCATCTGACATCAACCCCTCAGTCACTATACATCGATCCAGAGTCGTCCATATCTGAATAATCGTAGAAATCATCATCTTTGTATTTGGTTTCAGCTTCCGGAGTTTCTTCATACTCTTCAACAATCTCTTCCCCAAATTCATCAAATAATATTTCTTTCACTTTTGCCGGGGGTTCTGGCACTTTCACAACTACTTTTTCGACATTAAGGTCATAGAGTATTTTCTTCATGCTCTCTATATCTTCTGTTCCTGTGGAGAGCTCGACCATTTCGGCAAAGTTTTTCACAAGGCCACAATTTGGACCTTCTGGAGTTTCGGAAGGACAGAGACGCCCCCACTGAGTTGCGTGCAGGTCACGAGCTTCGAAGTGAGGCTGAGCTCGGGAAAGCGGCGAAATTACGCGGCGCAGGTGGGAAAGGGTAGAAATATAATCGTTCCTGTCAAGAAGCTGAGAAACACCTGTCCTTCCTCCTACCCAGTTACCTGTTGCCAGGGGGTGCTGCAGGCGGTCAGTTAAAACGTCTGCCCTTACAATTGTGGCAACGTTAAGTTCCCTGTTCCTCATGTTTGCACGTTCGAGCTGGTACTTTATGTCCCTTGCCAGCCTGTTGAAGGATACTCTGAAAAGGTCTTCCATCAGGTCACCTGCAAGTTTAAGCCTCTTGTTTGCGTAGTGGTCTTTGTCGTCTTCAGACCGCTTTCCAAGTGCGAGCTCAAAGCAGGACTCAGCCATTCTTGCCAGGAAATGAGCCTTTGAGATCCTGTCTCTCATATCGTTTCCGAGGTGGGGGAAGAGATACCTGTCAATAACGTAGTTTGCTCTTTTTATCTGGTATTCCTTGGCCTGCCCTGCAGCAACCCTTGCTCCGATCTTCTCAATTGCCTCTTCCTGGGTTTCGACTTCGGCTTCTTCAAGGTTTTCCAGCATGAACTTGACAATTTCGGGATCACTTGAAACTGCATTTACGATATCTTCATCAGTTACTATCCCGAGAGATCTCATGAGTGTAATAAAGTACACTCTGCCGGATATTGAAGGGAAAGATACCTCAAGCAGGGACTTTCTCCCTCTTTCAACAATTACGAGCGCCCTGTATCCTCTTTTCTGGGAGAACACCTTTGCGACCTCTATGGAATCGCCGTAACGCTCTCCGTACTCGACAAGTATTTTGTTAGGGGCAAGGTCTTCAAGGGTCATAACTACCCTTTCAGTACCTCCGATAATGAAATATCCCCCAGGGTCAAGAGGGTCTTCTCCATAGCGAACTTTTTCTGCTTCGCTGAGCCCGAGAAGGTTACAGATTTTGGATTTAATCATAATAGGAAGCTGCCCGATTTTTGCTTCCATTGCCTCTGACTCTACCCCGTCTTTTACAACACTCATTTCCAGGTAGAGGGGGCCTGAGTACGAAAGGTTTCTGAGCCTTCCTTCATTCGGGTAAAGCTTTTCGATCGCTCCGTCTGCCTCCTTTACTACCGGATGTTCTACCCGGATTTTGCCGAGCTTTAGATAAGTGTCCTCGATATCGGTTTCTATAATTTTCTGTTCATCAATGATCTTTTGCAGCCCGTAATCTATAAACTTGTTAAAAGAGTCTATAT
>DUGS01000211.1:13146-19792 GCA_013331265.1 Methanosarcina sp. | reverse complement strand
AAAAGAGTCTATATGGTGCTGCACTATCTTGTCCCGTGTAAAATAGGCTTGCGACAGTATACTGCTTTCTAACGCGATGATAGCACCCTCTTTGCTTTGGTAAAATGAAAATCAATAAATGATGATCCTCAATAAATGACGATCTTCAATAAATGATGATCCTCAATAAATTATGATCCTCAGATCTAAATCTTAATGCAGTCGTAGACTATTTCCGTATGATGGTGCATGGGATTCAAAAAGATATTCAGTGAAAAAAATATGATATTGAAAGCGGTTTCAACTCCCCTCCGCTTACTCAATCACAAGTCTGTAATAATCTGCCTCCCCTGCAGTTTGACTTTTTCTTGTTATTTTCACGACATCTCCGACGACAGCTCCTATTTCTTTACAAACAGGGTCCTGCACTTTGATTTTCGGAAGTTGTTCCTTTTCAATAGAATATTTGCTTAAAACAGACTTTAACTCGCCCTCAGACATAATTTCATGCTTTGGGACCGCATCATGGTCGAGCAGGCTGAACTTTGTCAAATCCTTTCCTCCAAAAATAAAGATCTCAAAAAAATTTAATTCGATTTCTTCAGCGGATGGCCGTTCCGCCGGCATAATTAAGAACATGGCGGGCCCGTAGGGATTTGAACCCTAGGCCGACTGGTTAAAAGCCAGTCGCTCTGCCTGACTGAGCTACGGGCCCAGATTGTTTACTTCACCTCTGTACTTTGCACCACTGAAGGCTAATTTCTTAGCATGCAACCCTGCTGCCCCGCTGCATCAGGGAGCACCTCTCACACCGGTGCAACCCTCTAATTATAGCTATACTATTTATAACTTATGGTCAGTTCCCTTTTTTCCCTGATATTTCGGGGATTAAGGGTTAAATTTATTTAGTATGTGCTTGATTTATACAAATATTATTCTGATATTCCCAGTAAAATATATGTACGATAATTTTCACTTTTTAAAAAGTAAGGCTAAAAAATGAATTATTCCTCCATACACTCGGGTAACTGAAACTTTTGCCCTGATTTTAAATAACTCCCGCTTTCCCGATAGTCACCCTCTAAAATGAAGCATCAATTTATAATCTTCAGATTAATAATTGTAGGAATTTAATAATTATAGGAATTCATAACGAAGACGAAAGCTTAGCGTAAATTAATTTCTCCTGTAAGAAGCACTGATTGCCAGCCTTAAAGAAGCACTACGAGTAAAGGGCTCGTCATAAATATGGATGTATTCTGAGGCTCTTTTAAAATAAGTCTAACAAACAAATTTCTCAAAAAGGAAATTCTTCTCATTTTTCTTCTATTGCAAACTTTATGCAGAATTCAGTTCCATAATCCTTATTTATTTTAAGTTCACCGTTCAGCTGATCTACAAGGGTAGTTATCAGCTGTATACCAAGAGTTTCAGGATTTTCCAGATCAAGGTCTTCAGGAATGCCCACCCCGTTATCTGAAACTATCAGAGTAAAGCTGGTATCTGTATTATCTCCGTTTTTGTCTTCCGCTCCTTTATTACATTCTCCGTATAATTCCCTATAAAGTTTGATTTGAATTTCCCCATTGCTTCTGGCTGGAAATGCGTGTTTTAGAGCGTTCGAAACAAGCTCATTAACAATCAGTCCCAGTGGGATGGCAGTATCCATATCAAAGAAAGTGTCCTCTTCCAGATCAATATTTAAACTGATATCGGCATTTCCAAGAGTATAAGTTTGAAATAAACTCTCAACAAGCCTCTGAAGGTATGGTGAAAAATTCAATGTGTTGGTTCTTCCACCTTCGTGCAGTTCTTCATGGATAAGGGCAATCGATATTACCCTGTCCTGGCTTTCCCGAAAAGCATTCAGGACTTCTGAGTTCTCAATATATTTCCTGCCTCTGAACTTTTCAGCCTGGAGGTCAAGCAAGGAAGAAATTACCTGCAGATTATTCTTGATCCTGTGATGAATTTCCTTTTTGCGGGCAATCTCAAGGTTTACCAGGGCTTTTTCAGCTTTTTTACGCTCAGTAATATCCTGAACCACTCCTTTTATTCGAACAGGAGTGTTTTTATTACTCAAAATAAGTTCCGATGTCAGATGGACTGTGCGTTCCTCCCCGTTAGCAAGGACAATCCTGTAATCAATTCCAAAGGGGCCTCCAGTTGCAGCTTTTTTAAAGGAATCATAATAACTCCTATCATCGGGATGTATATAGCTCAAATATTCATCGTAAGAAGGGGCTGCTTTTTTGGGATCTAGTCCGAAAATTCGATACATTTCCTCAGACCAGTATGCCTTATCAGCCTCAATATCCCATTCCCAGTTCCCTATATGAGCCATTTTTTGAGATTCAGCAAGACTTTCTTCTCTTTCTTTCAATAACGTATACGCTTTTTCAAGTTCTACTGTGCGCTCTTTAACCAGGTTTTCCAGATTATCCAGGGTATTTTTCAACCTGGATTCTGCTTCCTTTATATCAGTAATATCATGGGAAATGGCAAGAACAGAGACCACTTTGCCATTAACAAACTCGGGTACTATCTGTGTATTAAAGTAGTATTCTTTTCCTTCAGGCGATGTATACTCAAATTCCATTGTTTCGGGCTTTCCTGTGGCAAAAACATTTTCGTGGTGATTTTCCCAGAGCTTTATCTTCTCGGGATCCATACACAGACCCAGCTCACTATGAGTTTTCCCGATTATTTCTTCCGGGGGGCACCCATAAGGTTCAGCAGTAGCAGGGTTAACATATATATGGCGGTGCTGTCTATCAAAACGGAGAATTATGTCAGGAGAATTTTCAGCCAGTGTACGGAATTTGCTCTCACTTCTTATCAGTGCTTCTTCGGCTTGCTTTTTTTCGGTGATGTCGCGGACGATACCTGCCCTATAGCGGGTCATGCCAGTTTTATCCTTAATGATAGAAAAATGGTCAGCTAACCAGCAGTATTTTCCATCCTTACATTTAAAGCGATACTCGTGTGCTCCAAAGCCTTTATCCAATGACTGAGCACCCCCCACCATGACAAGCTGGTGGTCATCCGGGTGAATGCGATCAATCAGACCATTGGCCATCGCATCTATCTCTTTAACAGAGAAGCCTGTAATTTGCTCTATCACCGGGCTCATATAATCGAAGCAGTTATTATGAAAGTCCATGCGGTATGCCGAATCAAGCGAATTATCAAGAACTGAGCGAAACCGTTCATCACTTTCCCGCAGCGCGTACACCAGGGTATCGCGTTCAACCAGAGACTGAGCCAGATTTATATTGCTATAGCTCAGCTGTGAGAGTATATTGGCAAATCCCATCAAAAAAGCCATGCCTGCGTCAACAGTCTCCCTGCTCAGCCTCGGAACTTTCTCAAGCGCTGATATGTATTCTTCTTCATTAAACCCGTACTTTCTGGCCTGGGATCTGAAAAGCTCATAGTCCAGAATTTCGTCCTCAAAAAAAAACTGTCCTGAAAAGATGCTACCTACTTGCTGACCTGCCACCATGATAGGAGTCGTTATGTCCCACATATTGTTCCTGCACCTGTAAAGCTTAAACTCTTCCGGAGAAATACCCGTGGATAGCTCGATGTCGCTTTCTACACAGTGCCTGCAGGTTTCAGGATGAGCTCTGTGGAATTTGGTGCAGATTTCCTGCCATCCGACACATGCCAGAACTTTGCCTTTGAGATCATTCAGGCCTACGGGAATATTAGTAAGCGTATAAAAATCGTTTATGAGAGACTGAATAACCGGAATGTCAACAATCTCAGCAAGCTCAAAGGTATCTGTCCCACCAACAGGTGAGAGAATTTTCTCCAACTTTAACCTGGCGTGCTGCTCACTCTGACGAAGTGCATCCTCAGCTTGCTTGCGTTCGTTGATATCACGGGCAACATGAACACTCCCAATGAGTTTTCCGTCTGAACTATGGAGAGGTGAGACGCTTACCAGGAAGTAGCCCCCAAAGCAGTCCTCATAAACCTCGGAGGTATGTTCATTTCCATCCTTAAGCAGCTGCCTGTTCGGGCAAAAAGAGGGGGGTTCCTCGGTTCCATGAACAGCTTTATAGCAGACCGAACCTGCACACTCTTCAGGTCTCACGTTCAGTCTTGATGCCATGGCTTTATTTGCCCGAATAATTCTATACTGGTCGTCAAGTATGGCGATTAAATCCGGAATAGCATCAAAAGTATATTCCCAGTGTTTCGTTGCCTGAACAGCAATCTTCTCTGCTTTTTTGCTCCTGGAACTCTCAATCTTCTGCCATTCTCCTTTCTTTTTAATCAAAGCAAATTGATGGTTGACCGTCACATCTATTATCTCGGTTGAGTCGCACCGATCAAGGGAATAGGTACAGAGAGCTATCATCCGGTAACTGCCAAGAACTCTGTCTACCTCTTCTTCATAATCAACGAAGTCATCCCAATCCCTTTTATCCACCCAGAAAGTGTTTCCGCTCAACCTTAAACCGTCATAACCGCTTGCCAGGACATTATTGAGCTTTTCAATCCAGCCGTTTAAAACTTTCCTTGAGTCAAATACGCTTTCGTTCACATACCAGTTAGCATATGGAATAATTTCAATTTGCCCTCTTTCCAGATAAGCATCGATATCGGGAACGTCCTTTCTAAGAGCTTCTTTTGCCTCTTCTGCGTCCAGAGGTTGTGATGTGACCCACATGCAAAATTCGTTATTTTCCAGCCCTTCTTTGAAATAAGGAACGAGTATATCTATCAAATCTTCCTTTGTCTGGTAAAACTGGCAGAAATGGGTCCCCCAGGGCACATCCCCGACAATATCAATTCCAGACTTTCTCAGTTGTCCCTTCATCCCATACCCCTTCTCCGGCTTATTCCAGCACTAAATTTACAAACTTGCTTTTCACAAGAATTGGTTAAACAGAAGTTTGTACCGGTTCTTTGCTAGCGGTTTTATGTGAACTCCCCTCAGTAAAAGAAGTTTGGATCTTTTCAAAAAAATAAGGTTATTTATTATCTGTATATTTGTGAAAGAAAACAGAACTGCAAAGTTCTCCCAACGTGAATTTCCAGTTTAAGCACTCTCTTAGTCATAACTTTCTCTTAATTATAACTGCAAGTGTGTAAAACTGTTATTATGAGTATTAGTAACTAATTATTTTTTTATCTTATTTTGTAATTTAAGTGGGTAAATATTTTTACTTATCCATAAATGGAAATAGAGTAATATTTACCGCACCGATATGTAAAAAAGTTATAAACTGCCTGGGGCAGTCTTTTGATTCTTCTCTAAATTACGTCCCGCACTCCCAGCCGCTCATGTAGCATTCCTGCTTGGAAGTGAGTTCGTCCGTGCTTATTCCCATAGACTTAAGCTTTAGTTTTGCCACATAGGTATCAAGTTCCCTCGGGACCCCGTGTACTCCTTTCGAAAGCTTGTTCTCGGCAATGTAACGTACACAGAGAGCCTGGTTTGCAAAACTCATATCCATAACCTCGGCAGGGTGCCCATCGCCTGCAGCCAGGTTTACGAGCCTGCCTTCTGCAATTACATTAATGCGCCGGTTGCCGATGTCGTATTCTTTGATATTGTGCCTGACAGTCCTGGTTGATTTTGCAAGAGATTCAAGGGCTTCCATGTCGATTTCCACATTGAAATGGCCTGAATTTGCAAGAACTGCCCCGTCCTTCATGACCTTAAAGTGGTCGGCTGTAAGGATATCACGGTTTCCTGTTGCAGTTACAAAGAGGTCTCCGATTTTTGCAGCCTCTGACATTTTCATAACCCTGTGCCCGTCCATTCTGGCTTCAAGGGCTCTTATGGGGTCTATTTCAGTAACGATTACACTTGCTCCAAGACCTGCAGCCCGCATTGCAACCCCGCGCCCGCACCAGCCGTAGCCTGCAACAACGACGTTTTTGCCTGCAACAAGGAGGTTTGTGGTACGGTTGATCCCGTCCCAGGCTGACTGGCCTGTCCCGTAGCGGTTGTCAAAAAGGTACTTGGTCATGGCATCGTTTACGGCTATTACCGGCATCTTGAGTGCGCCGTCTTTTTCCATTGCATGAAGCCTGTGCACCCCTGTGGTGGTCTCTTCGCAGCCTCCGAGTATTTTCGGAAGCATCTGTGGCCTTTCCTTGTGGAGCTTGAATATAAGGTCTGCACCGTCATCGATTGTGATGTCAGGCTCAATGTCAAGGACTTTATCAATTGCTTCGTAGTATTCGCTTGTACTGCACCCGTATTTTGCAAAACAGCTTATATTTTTTCGGGTATCGAGGGCAGCTGCCACATCATCCTGAGTACTCAGGGGGTTGCAGCCTGAAATTGCAACCTGTGCGCCGCCAGCAGCCAGGGTCTCTACAAGGACTGCTGTTTTTGCTTCTACGTGAAGGGCCATCCCTACCTTAAGCCCTTTCAGGGGTTTTTCTTTCTCAAATTTCTCCCTGATGATTGCAAGCACAGGCATGTGGTTTCTTGCCCATTCCATTTTCATGTTTCCGGATTCTATGAGTTCTTTTTCAGTCATGGTGATCCCGTCATTATCAGATAGGCGGTTGAATTCTGGTTAAATTCGATGATCGAACTAGATTATAGATAAGCTTTATAGATAGGCTTATTTTTTAAATATACACAAATTGTTACTTCAAGCACAGATTAAATAAAATAAATCTGTACTGTATTCGG
>DUGS01000211.1:0-12884 GCA_013331265.1 Methanosarcina sp. | reverse complement strand
TCGTCCATCAGGACTTTTCCGTTGACAATTGTTGTCCTGACATCACTTCCTCTTGCAGAGTATACCAGATGGGAAGGAACGTCAAAACAGGGAGTAAGGTGCGGTTTTTTCATGTCCACAATAATCAGGTCTGCTTTCTTTCCTGCCCTCAACATGCCGGTTTCCGTGCCAAGGGCTTTTGCCCCGTTAACGGTTGCCATCTCAAGTACCTGGCGAGCAGGAAGGGCGGTCGGGTTGCCTGTGTTCACTTTATGCAGGAGGGCAGCAGCCTTCATTTCTTCAAACAGGTCAAGGTTGTTGTTTGAAGCGCAGCCGTCAGTGCCAAGTGTTACATTCACTCCCTTTTCCAGCATCTTATATACCGGAGCAATTCCGGATGCCAGTTTCATATTGCTTACGGGATTGTGGGATACATTTACTCCCTTTTTACTTAAAATCTCTATATCCCCGTCCGAAAGCCATACACAGTGGGCAGCAAGCACATCAGGCCCGAAAAACCCGATATCGTCGAGCAGGTGTACAGAACATTTTCCATACCTTTCTTTCATTGCATTAAGTTCGGCTTCGGTCTCAAGGACATGGATATGGATGCCTGCTCCGTCTTTTCTGGCTTCTTCCTTCACCTTTGCAAGATATTCATCAGAGCAGGTATTTGGGGCATGGGGCCCGTACATCGTTTTTATCCTGCCATTTGCTGCCCCCTGCCAGGCCCTGACAAAGCGCTTGCCTTCTTTAAGGTCGGTTTCCCCTTTTTCTTTGTTCCAGAGCTCGATCAGGCCGTGGGAAAGTGAAGCTCTGAGCCCTGATGCCTCTACAGCTTTTGCAGTCTCGTCCATAAAGAAATACATGTCTGCAAAAGAAGTGGTTCCTGACCTGATCATTTCAAGGCATGCAAGAAGGCTCCCCTTATAGACATCTTCTGCTTTAAGCTGAGCTTCGGCAGGCCATATATGATTCTCAAGCCACTCGGCGAGCTGCAGGTCGTCGGCATAACCCCGGAAGAGAGTCATTGCTGCATGGGTATGTGTATTTACAAGCCCAGGCATTACCACCGAGCCTTTTGCATCAATCACCGTCTCAGCACTTTCTTTTGTTTTCTCTCCTATTTCCGTAATTTTTCCGTCTTCAATAACAACGGTCCCATTTTTCAAGTCTCCCGCATCAGGGTCCATCGTCAAAACATAAGCATTTTTTATTATAATATCAGCCATATGATCATATCCTTCAGGTTTGAACTGCAACTTTTATTGGACTGCGCCTTTATTGAACAGCGCCTTTATTGAACTGCACCTGTTAGATGACGAACACAAGTTTACGAGGTTATCCTAAAAAAAGTTGTCCTGAGAATTCTCCTGTATCCTGAGAATTCTCCTGTATCCTGAGAATTCTCCTGTAATTAGTATAAAGCCAGGAATCTTTATTATAGAGTGCAGAGTCTTTAGAAAACATTTTTGCCGGATCAATAGTCTGGTAAAGCGTGAGGCCCTCATAAGTTCTGGAAGTCACATAGGATTCTTGTCACATAGGATTCTTAATAGTTAAGTGTATGTTCAGGGTTTCTGGTTACCACTTTCGGTTTCAAGGTTCAGAGCTTCAAGGTAGAGGTGCATTATTTTTAGCCTTTCTCCTGCAATCCTCTTTGCCGTATCGGTATTTAACCTCTCAGGAATTGTAAAAGGCTTGTAACGCATGTATTCGTTAAAACCTTCAACAGGGTCCTCGATATAAACAGTCTTTTTTGAATCTCCTTTATCAAGCCCTGTTACGTGCTTCAGCATCCTGAGAGCTCCCATTGACAGGATAGACCTGAAAATTCCAATTGCTCCCAGGGCATCAAGCCTGTCTGCGTCCTGAAGTATCCTGGCTTCTATTGTTTCCGGGATTTTCCCCCCACTGAACCTGTGGGTCAGGATGCAGTATTTCACAGCGTCAATAGTTTTCTTTTCAACGCCTGCCCTTGTCAGAAGTTCAGAGGCTATCTCAGCACTGTAGAGGGCATGGTCTCCCCCTTCTTCATGCTCTTTGATAACCCCTACATCATGCAGAAGAGCTGCGAGCCTTAGAATGAGAAGGTCTCCTCCTTCTTCTTTCTGAATCTCCATGCAGAGGGCTTCTACGCGGTTTATGTGGGACATATCATGGGAACTGGGCTCCCCTTCATGAAAAGTAGCCGCAAATTCCCTCGTTTTTTCTATCAGGTCCATAAATATCCTGCTTTCAGGTAAGTATCCAGATCTCAGTATTCTATTTCTGCAACCAGGGTCTTGAGGTGTTCCTGGATTTCGGAAATCGCTTCGGAAAGGGCCCTTTTATTGTCGTAAGTAGTTATCAACTCCACAAGCTCTTCTTTCCTTTCCTTTTTCATTTCCCGAGCGAATTTTGCCATGTTTTCAAGAGCCCGTGTAAGGTTGTCAACAATTGATATTGTGGCGGTCCTTGAGGTCCGTGAGAGAGGGTTCAGGTCAATTGTTATGACGGTCTTTCCCATCTCTACAAGTTTCTCGCAGCGGTCCCCATCTTCAAGGGGAACGAGCACAACATCTGCTGTATAGATCCCTTTACTGCTCACAAGCCTTCTGTCGTGAGAGAGTTCAATGCTCGCATCAGGATTCTTTCCAAGGACCTCAGAAGCTCCGTTTGCCTTCAGATGTTCTATTATGAGGTGTACCCTGGTATCGGTCCTGTGGAAGAGATTTACTTCAATCTTAGCTCCGGTAATATCTGCCAGGGCAACAATTTTTTCAGGAGCCAGAGCTGCAACGTTACCATTTACTGAAAGAACCGGGTTCTTAGCGAGGAGAATTGCAGCAACTGCAGCCCTCTCTGCATACAGGGCAGACTCGGTGCTCCGTTCGCCAATAAGATAATCAAAACTCTCGCCTCTCCCCTGGGAAATAAGCCCCTGGATACTTGTAATTCCCATTTTTACCCCGGCTGCAACCTTTTCACGGGCGAGCAGGGATTCGTACCTCGGGTGGTCTTGCGGTATATCGGTCATATAGGTCGCTTACCTTTATAATTGTCAGTTTGCTTTTGTTCTTTATATTTGAAACTTTAAGGACTCTGCCCTGGTCTGCGGGCAATTTATGCAGTTAAGTCCTTTTTTATATTTATACTATTTAAGTTATGGGTGTTTTATTTTGCAGAGAGCCTTTGGCCATCTTTGCAAAAATCGGATGATAGGAAATATTCAAAAAAATAAAGAGCTCAACCTGAAGCTCAGTCATAAAGTAATCTCGGTACACAGGTACTGATTCCATATTCAAGAACCTGACCGAACTCCTGAAGGGCTTCGTAAAGCATGAACTCCTGGCTGTGGGGGGCGATTGCAAAAATCGTATCTCCGAGCATTGCCTGAGAAGCCAGACCTCCACTTGCACATGCAGCCTCAATAACATCCTGTGCAGTACTGCTCATAAGGCCTGTCTTGCTGGCAAAATCCTTTGCCTGAGACATAAAATTATCGAGAGTGGGTTTTTTAAGCAGCTCGGACATTGCAGCTTTTCCTGCGGCATTAATCCTTCCTGCTGCGGCTTCATCTGCCAGGACGGAACCTGTTGAAATCTCCCCGAGTACGATACAGAAGACCCTTGCTTCGGGAGCAGGAATCCTGTCTATATTTCCAAACTCGGGCCCTCCGGGCTGCCGCCTGATTACCACTCCGCCATTTGACTGGGCAGCGATATCTCCAAGCCCACTGTGGTTAACGACTTCAGCTACGTGAGCATATTCTGTCAGGCTTTTTACGGTATTGTTTAAGGAAAGTGCCCCGTTCAGAGCATAAGCTGTCCCGAGAGCTCCTGCCCCAGAGGCTCCAAACCCGCACCCTGCAGGGATTTCCGCCCAGCTCTTCACTATCACAGGCTCATCGGTCATCATTTCTACCACCGTACGGGTGGTTTTGCCTTCAACTTTTTTTCCATTGAGGAAAATCTCGGTCTTTTCCACGGATTTCCCGACCTTTACCTCGGTCGTAACTCCTCCGTTAAGAACAATTCCGCAGCCGGTAGATCCTTTACGGTGGGGGTCGTCATGTTCATGGATCTGAAAAAAACCTGTGATATGCCCTGGAGCATATGCTTTTGCGAAAAAGTCTGCCCCTTCACTCTCGTATGTATACATTGAAAACGCCTTTTTTATTGGTTAAGCTATTTTTCCAAAGTTAATTTTTGCTTTGTAAAAGTTTCTGTTTAGTAGAATATTGCACGTGCCTGTTTGAAGAATTGGCCGATATAGCAAGATTGCATACTCTACCGGCTCTGGTGTTATTTTGTATTTATATTTCAGAGAGCGACCAGGTCCTCAGAGAACCTGCCGTGAGTTTAAAATTCCGGAAACCTCCTCAAGGATACTGACTGCAAGTTTACGCTTGTTCCCACTTACGTGCCTGGGTTCGGCTTTTCCCCGTCCAAGCAGGTAAAGTTCATTTTCTTCAGTACCCATTCCGCCTTTTCCTACATCGTTTGCTGCAATCATATCAAGTTTCGATCCTTCAAGAGTTGCAGATGCCCTTCTAAGGAGCTCTTCTCGGCCTATGCCGGTTTCGGCTTTAAAACCTATTATCATGAGTTCAGGGTATTTTTCCCTGCATTCTTTTATCAATTTTCGGGTGGGTTTCAGTTTCAGCACAAGCTCTCCCCCTGATTTGATTTTCTCCGGGGAAGGTTCGGCTGTATAGTCTGCAATCGCGGCAGAACTTATAAGGACATCATACCCATTTTCAAGTTCCGAAAGCACAGAGTCTGTCATTTCCGCAGCGCTTTCGGCAAAAACCTCCCTGATCCCTGCAAACCCGAGCCTGTCCCTGTGCACAAGGGTTACATCAGCGCCTCTGCGGTAGGCTTCAAGGGCAAGTTCCCTGCCGGTTTTTCCTGAAGCCCGGTTCGTAAGGATTCGGATAGGGTCAAGGCTTTCGGCAGTGGAGCCTCCTGTAATGACCACCTTCCGGTTTTCCAGGCTCCGGTTTCCAAGGGCTCTTTCTACCTCAAGCACTATTTCTTCGTTTGATGCGATTTTTGCAACGCCTTCTTCAAACCTGGGGCCCACCATGGAGATCCCCCAGCTTTTCAGCCTCGCCACATTTTCAGTTACAGCAGGGTGCCTGTACATGGACTCATGCATTGCAGGGACAACCATAACAGGAACTCCTGAGCCAAGAGCTGTTGTTGCAAAAGAGGTAACCGTGGTATCGTCAATTCCGTACGCGATTTTTCCTATTGTATTCGCTGTTGCCGGCGCTATCAGGAGAAGGTCTGCCCTGCCCTTGAACCCGCAGAACTCTACGTGCTCCACCCTGCCTCCAAGCTCGGTAATCACAGGGTTTCCGGTAGCATAGTGCAGGGCATCAGGGTGCAGGATATGCATCGCAGCTTCGGTCATGACCGCATGGACTTCTGCACCGTTTCTTATCAGTTCCCTTGCAAGTTCAACTACCCTGACCGCCCCTATACTCCCGGTAACGCCAAGGACTATAGTTTTTCCGGCAAGAGAGGAACTCCTGTGCCCCTGGATCCAGAGAGTTGGATGAATTTTTTCGGCCTTATTCCGGGCAGGGATTTGCTGGCCAGGATTCGTTTGATCCTGCTTACTTTGAGACTCTTTCAATGGTTTTTTCATTCAGGCACCAAAGTAATCTATAGGAATTAATTATGGAAATGAGTTCTTTTTTTGAAAAAAAATCCTGAAATCACAGTGACATTAAATATGATATTCTTAAAACTTTCGAAATATAAGGAGCGATAAATTCCAATAGAAATTATATTTTATTGCCAAGTCACATATGGTCCGTATCTTTCAGTATCGGACATTGTCGATGGTTTAATGACCGCCGGGCATGGAAAATACTGCAATAACTATTTTATATTCATAATATTGTCTTCACTTATCTATAACTGGCTTATTCTCCGGTTGTAATTCATACAGTTAATAAGGTATTGCTAATGTTATACAGTCAGGTTAAACAGTCAGGTTAATTCCGGGAGTTTTCTGGATTGTATGAGATATTATAAGAAAGTATGAGAAGGTGGTAGGTAGATGACTGATAAAAAGGCTGCAAAAACAGAAGTTGCCACAGACAGAAAAAAAGGTCTGGGCACCATTATAGGAAAAATCTCCGGAAAAGGCAGGCTGGAAACTGAAATTGACAGGCTTTCCTCAAGGGTAGCTGAGCTCGAACTAAACCTGCAGAATACAAAAAACCAGCTTGAAAAGAAAGAAATCCTTGCAAGGCAGGCAGTTTCGGACAGGCAGGAAGCTGAAGCCCGCTTAAACCAGGAGCTTATCCGGACTCAGACCCTTTCGCATGAGCTCGAAGCCGTCCGGACTGAATTCCAGGGCAGGCTCGAGTTCCGCGGAACTGAAAACCTGAGCCCCTCTGCCGTTCAGGCTTACCTTTCCAAACTCAGTTCCTTCCGCTCCCCTTCTGAGGACCTATTAACTGTTTATCTGCCCTCCGGAACTCGCTTTTCAACTGTACTTCCCGATAAAAACCTTGATCTGGTCGAAGAAGAGACCCGCTCCCTTCTTGACAGGCTCGACACCGAGACAGGCATGGTCTTTTTTTACGACCTGCACCGCATGATTGCCGAAGCCATAGTCCCTCCGTTCCCTGTTGCCGCTTCTGCCTGGTACCTCCAGAACAACTTTGAGACTGCTCCACTTGATGAGAACCTGAGTTCCGTCTGTCGCATGCTCGTCCTTGTCCTTCATGCAGGCGAGTCTTTTATTGGCTTTTCTCCTGATGCCCGCATCTTTGATACGGAAGAATTCATCAAAAGCAGTGTCAAGGAAAAGCACAGCAAGGGAGGTTTCTCTCAGCGGCGCTTCGAACGCCTCAGGGAAGAAGATATTGCCCACCACATGGACAAGGTCTTTGAGGCTCTGGATAAAGTGCTTGAAGAAAATTCCCCTCTCGACCTCATTGTTATGAACGGAGATTCACAGCTTATAAGGGAAGCCGAAAAACGCCTTCCTTTGAGCCCTGAGATTATCGAGAAGCCGGCTGATATTAAGGTTGAGAAAACGGGCGGGGAAGAGATTCTCAGAACGGTTTTGAGCTCCAGAAGGTATCTGCTGTGAAACAGAAGATGTTTGCTGTAAAGTGCTGAAAAAAATAGTGTAAAGCGTCGGAAAAACTGGAAACGGATGAGTTCACATCCTTTATATGAAAAATTTCATGTTTGTTTTTCTTTATCTCTACTCGATTTTCGAATTCATCGTACCTTTATATGTTCGTACTAATTGCATTAATTCTCGTATCTTGAATTTTTCCGTACAAAAACCGCAATCATTCGAAAGTTCCATCTACTTTGATAACGCCAGAGAAGAACTTTCCTCGTTGAAAAGTAATCTTTATGAATATCTACATATATTATATAAAGCAATATAGATAAATTACAAAATATGCCCATTACTGTAAATGGGCTTTTTAAATTCTGAATGGAAAAAATGAAAATGTTAAAAAGTGAAAGAAAAATACGTTTACGCAGTTTTACTTCTGAATCTGTAGAGCTTGGAATACTTCTTGCAATTGTAGGAGGATTCCTGGACGCTTATACATTCGTGGGGAGAGACGGTGTTTTTGCCAATGCACAGACCGGAAACGTCGTGCTTATGGGCATAGAAGCTGCAACAGGAGAATGGGGACGAGCAGTGCTCCATGCAGTCCCTATTCTGGCATTCATTCTCGGAGTAGTAACTGCCGAGATAATTAAAAAACCTTCAATGCGCCTGTTCGTACCGGATGCCGAAAGGGCAGTTTTAATTCTTGAAATTGCAGTCCTCTTCATTATAGGGTTTATACCCTATACGAGCCCGAACATCATTGTAACTGTTGCAATCTCATTTGTCTCAGCGGTCCAGGTCTCTTCATTCCGCAAACTTGCCGGTTCCACGTATAACACAACTATGATTACCGGAAATTTACGGTCAGCTACACAGGAAGTTTATACTGCTGTCACAAAAAAAGACAGTGAATCGGCTTTGCAAGCCGCCCGGTTCTCTACGATTAACCTATCGTTCCTGGCAGGAGCCATTTTGGGAGGGTTACTTACATCGGTTATTGGCGTTAAAGCAGTATGGGTTGCTGTAATTGTGTTAATTTGCTCTGTAATTTTGTTCAGTACGGACGAAAGTAAGAATAAGAACCTGATGTTGGAGTATAAAGATTCAGGGATTATTGACAAAAAAGATTCAGGGATTATTGACAAAAGATTAAGTGAATAATTGACAAAACGACTTCTGCGCAAGCTATATGAGCTTTCAGCGCAGGGAAGGTAAGCAATGGCAAGAGATAGAAGAGATTATTATTATCATCAGGCAAAAGAGGAAGGGTACCGTTCCAGGGCTTCCTTCAAGCTCAAGCAGATTAATGAGAGGCATAAAGTTATCAAGCGAGGAGACTCGGTTGTGGATTTAGGTGCAGCTCCGGGCGGATGGCTCCAGGTCGCAAAAGAGCTTTCCGGAGGGAAGGTACTGGGTGTTGACCTGCAAAGGATAGTCCCTATTGAAGGCGTTGAGACCATTCAGGGCGACATAAATGCGGAGTCCACAATAAAGAAGATTATCAAAATCGTAGGAGAAAAAGGGGCAGATGTAGTACTCTGTGATGCAGCCCCAAACCTTTCAGGGACCTGGTCTTATGACCACGCACGGTCAATAGAGCTTTCTACCTCGGCACTTGAGTGCGCAAAAAAGATCCTCAAGCCAAAAGGAAATTTTGTGGTCAAGGTCTTCCAGGGAGACATGTTCAATGATTATATGGAAAAAGTCAGGGATAATTTTGTCCACGTCAAGGCTTATTCCCCGCAAGCGTCAAGGTCGCAGAGTGCGGAGATCTACGTTATCGGAAAGAAATTCCTCACGGCTCCCCTCAGGAAAGGAGACAAATTCGTTGTGGACATAGAGAATCTCGGCTCAAGCGGAGACGGAGCTGTCCTCATTGAAGGTTTTGTGGTCTTTGTAAAAGAAGTTGAAGTCGGGGAAAAAGTCCGCATAAAAATAAAGGATGTCAAGCCCAACTTTGCTTTTGCTGATGTAGAAGAAAGGCTTGGAAAGTCTGAGAGCCCTGAAAAACCCGAAAGCTCGGATTAATTTTATCAGGAAGTTATGTTAATTACTTGAGTTAAAAAATGAATTGTATAATTCAGCATAATTCAGTATAACTCAGCTTAATTCAGCATAACTTAACAAAATTCGGCAGTGAAATGAATCAGGTGTAAATAATAAAACGAATTCTAAACACGGTGATCTCAGTTGATTGACCTTCATACTCATACTATTTTCAGTGATGGAGAACTGCTCCCCAGCGAACTCGTCAGGCGGGCTGTTATTCACGGTTACGAGGCTATTGCACTTACCGACCACGCAGATTATACAAACCTGGAACAGCTTCTTGATGCTGGAAAGAAAGCAAAATACCTGGAAGATGAATGGGATATCCGCGTCCTGTCCGGAGTCGAACTGACGCATGTCCCCCCAAGGAAAATTGCTCCCCTGGCAAAGAAAGCAAAAGAGCTGGGTGCGGAAATTGTGGTCGTGCACGGGGAAACCATCTCCGAGCCTGTTGCCCCAGGCACAAATGCAGCATCGGTTGCCTGTGAGTATGTGGACATTCTGGCCCACCCCGGCCTGATCTCCGAAGAAGACGTCCGGACTGCGGCAGAGAATAATGTACTTCTTGAGATCACTTCAAGGAACGGGCACAACAGGACAAACGGACACGTTGCAAGGCTTGCTCTCGAATTCGGAGCAACTCTTGTTGTGAATACTGACACCCATGCACCCGATAACCTTATCACCGATGAAACCGCCCTGAAAGTTGCAATGGGAGCAGGGCTTACCGATTCAAGGGCAAAGGAAGCGTTTAAAGCTTCTAAAAAGAAAGTAGCAGAGATAGTCTGAGCTGACGTTTTTATTTCTAAATATATCCTTTCTATTTTTAAATTTTTTTTAAATCTTTTATTTGTTCGCAGGTTGGAATGTAACTTTACGATATGCAACAAAACTCAAGGGAACTGTATCAATAAATCCAGTCCTCGTGCCTGACCGGCAACTGATTTAGTTTATCCCTGTAGAATTGCCATTTTGGCATGAACCGGTCCATTAGCGTGATAAAGCGAGAATTATGCGTTGGTTCCAGCAGATGTGTCATTTCATGTACGATGGTGTATTCGAGACATTCTTTTGGTTTCTTGGCAAGTTCAGTATTGAGTCGAATGTTACATGCTTTGTGGTTACAGCTCCCCCATTTTGTTTTCATCCGCTGCACAAAGAACCGCTCTACCTTCACGCCCAGCAGTGGTTCCCACACGGCAATTAAAGGCGGCACAGCTTTCTTGAGCTGCTCACGGTACCATGCATCAACAATATCCTGCTTCTTTTTATCATCAGCTCCAGGGCGCACCCGCAGGATCATCTTTCTATGTTTTAATTCGACCGAAGGTGCTTCATCGACTTCTATTACCTTGAGTAAATAACGCTTCCCCCATAAGTAATGGCTTTCAAGGTCAAGGTACTCACGTGGGGTTTCACGTTCCTGTTCCTGAAACTTTTTCTGCTGCTTTTTGATCCAGCCCAGCCTGGAAATGGCGAATACACGAATAGTATCCATATCCATTCGCAGGGGAGCAGATATTTTGACTCTGCCGTTGGGCGGATACACACTCAGGTGAATGTTTTTGATATCCTTGAGCACTACGTCTACAGTGATATCCCCGAGTTCTATCTGTTTGGTCATTAGTATTCCTTTTGTGCCTTTATGATAATGAAGATGCGGTTAACCTCGTCTACATCATTCAGGACTTCGTACAAAGCTTGCTTGATCACTCTTTCACGGGGTTCAACACCGCGCCAGTCATCAGACCTGACTCTTTTTACGGTTTCATCGAGCCTCAGTGCCAGGTCAAGAGCCTGATCGCCGGGGACTATGTATTCACTGTTTTCTTCTACCTGATCTTCGAACCTTTTCCCGCGGTTTTGCAGATTGTTATAGAGCGCCCTCAGTGCAGGGCTTTTCTTCAGCACTTCGAGAATATCGTCTTCATGTCCGGCTTCCACCTGCTTTACCAGATCAGCAATCCGTTTTAAGTATTCTTCATATTCGATGGCTTTTTCCTTCCTGGCAGCGATTATTTCATCCAGCAGAGCTGACATCTTCTCATAGAAAGCAGGGTCGTTCAGGTGTTCCTTGATTATTTTACTGCGGACATTGTTCTCGATAATCTCTGCCACAGCGTTTTTGTTGCCCTTCACCCTGCCGAGCTGGGTTACGATGGCTTTGTCAATCCCTGTTTTTACGATCAGTTCGAGCAGAGGCATGTCTTCAAAGGATGAGACCTTTCTCGGCTCTGATGCCTCTATGTAGGTGTCGATTAGGTGGCGCATGTCCGCTTCATAGGCTTTCAGGTCGAGGCTTTCCCCACTGGCTTTACGGATGATCTCGCGGATATTCAGGTAATGTTCCAGCAGCTGCTTAATGCGGGCGATTTCTGAACTGCCGTATCCTGCTGCTTCAAGTTCGTCAGAAATGTTGGCGTAGGCACGGACCAGTGATGCAGTAGCCTTGTAAAGTGCAGCACGTTGCGTTTCGTGCTCCTGGAGGTCGGTTGGGATCTCCGTATTGCCGCAGAAGTAGTGGATGTATTCAAGTTCGCCTTTCGGCGGTTCAACAGGCTCGCACAGAAAAGCAAGAGCCTCAAGTGCATTATCCAGGCGTTCCCTGCCTTTTTTAAGGCGGTCCTGCATCAAAACCTCAGGATCGGCACCGCCTGCACTGCGGTCAAGTTCGGAAGAGTAGACCTGAAGTGCTCCGGTCCCCCTGTCGTTGACCAGATTTTTGAACAGGTCTTTGTAGTCTACAATGTATCCGAAAATCTTGTCCTCGCCGTCAAGCCGGTTAGTACGGCAGATAGCCTGGAAGAGGCCGTGATCCTGCATTGACTTATCTATATAAAGATAGGTACAGGGAGGGGCATCAAAGCCGGTGAGCAGCTTGTCCACAACTATAAGCAGCTTCATGTTAGCCGGTTCTTTGACGAACAGGGACTTTGCTTCTTCTTCGTAGGTCTCGGTCTTTGTCATACCCGGCTTTGTTTCTATGTCTTTCAGAAGTTCCGTGTAGGTGTTGTAGATGAACTCTTTTTCTGTCTCGGTATTTGCGCCTGTATCCTCTTTTGTCACGTCCTGTGCCTGAGGGTTATAAGAGGTTACCACGGCACATTTACCTTTGAAAGGCGTCTTCTGGAAGAGGGTAAAATACTTGCAGGCTTCGTAAATGCTTGATGCTACAAGAATGGCATTTCCATGTTCACTGGAAAGGCGGGGCTTTACGCTAAAATCAAAGATGATGTCGCTTACTACACGATCCATGCGGGAGCGTGAACTGAGCAATTTCTGCATGGTGCCCCAGTGTTTTTTAAGCTCATCTTTCTGCCAGTCGTTGAGCCCTTTTGTTTTTGCCTCAAACCAGGCATCGATCTTTTGTTCGGAACCAAGGCGCTGGTCGATGTCACGGGCTTCATAAACGAGGTCGAGGACCACTTTGTCTTCTACCGCCTCGCAGAATTTGTAAGTGTGAATATAGCCGCCGAAGACTTCCAGGCTGGTCTGTTTGTCTTTTTTGAGAAGAGGCGTGCCTGTGAAACCGATAAAGACTGCATTAGGCATGATCGCTTTCATTGCCCTGTGCAATTTTCCGCTCTGGGTGCGGTGGCACTCGTCCACGAAAACAAAAACATCGCCTACGGTTTTGCTGGGCTGGGATTCCAGGTCCTTGATGAACGCATCGAAATTGTCAGCTCCCTTGCGCCCGAATTTATGGACCAGAGAACAGAGGAGACGCGGTTTAGCCTGTCCGAGACAGTTCATCAGTTCGCGGCCGCTGGTGG
>DUGS01000021.1:20858-23332 GCA_013331265.1 Methanosarcina sp. | reverse complement strand
CGTTGTTCCTGAATCTTCCGTTGTAGAATCGTCGGTTACTGAATTATCGGTTCCTGAACTTGAATCTCCTGAATCCGAGTCGGTATCCGAAACTACTGCACCCGAACTTCCGTTGTCTCCAGATATTTCATCTGCAGCAGACGCCATGTGAGGAGTCATTCCAGGAATTATCAATATTATCAGCAATATATAAATTAAATAACTAAAAAAATGGGGTTTCATTTTTTGGCCTCCGCCCGCACTTCCATAAATAGCAATCTCTGATGTACCCGTAAGTCATTAACAATTTATTATATTATTCATACAAAAAAAATTTAGAAATATTTTGAATACATTTTTTCGATAAACTGCAGATCTAAAAAGTGACACTATGCTTTGGGTGCACAATATATTTGAATTTACATAGAGAAACAGACGGGGTAAGTAACGTCTTATGCAATATTTCATATGACAGCCAGCTAAAATCCTTAACTTTCCCCGCACAGGCAGAGCTTTTTCATATGAACGCTCAAATCTTATTTCATTGGTATCTTCTTCTCGTCTACGCCATGTGAAATATCCAGAGTATCATACCGTACATTTCTTTCCTGTGATATACCGCACATTTCTTTCCTGTGATTTGCGTAAAAATAACCGGATAATGGTTAAATCAACAGATGTCATTTACAATCGTTAGACACATTTTTGGCAAGATTTTAATACTTTATAATGCTGTTTCTTCTGATGTCTGCCGGAATACGAACATATCTGGAGCTTATGAGGTACGGAAACTGCTTGATGGCAGGTTTTGCAGCTGTAATCGGAACTTTGATAGCCTTTAATATCCTTATTTCCGGGTCTTTAAGTTCAGATTTTTTGGGGTCTTTTCCTTTTCTTGATGCAGGTCTCGTGTTTCTGGTAGTGTTTCTCATTTCAGGTGCAGGAAATGCTATCAATGATTACTTTGACATCAAAATCGATTCTATCAACCGGCCCGAAAGACCTATTCCATCCGGACGGGTAAAGGCGAAAGAGGCCCTTTATTTTTCTTACTCTCTGTTTGCCACTGGTACTTTGGTGGCATTTTCTATAAATCCGGTCTGTGGGTTAATTGCCCTTTTTAATTCAATGCTGTTGATCATCTATGCAAAAACCCTTAAAGGCACACCCCTTTTAGGAAACCTGAGCATAGGCTACCTTACTGGTTCTGTCTTTTTGTTTGGAGCTTCGGTTTTCGGGCCTGAAGGAATTGAGGCTCTCTCCGTGCTTTTCCTGCTTGCGGCTCTTGCCATTACGGCCAGGGAAATAGTAAAGGATATTGAGGATATGGACGGTGACAGTAAGGAAGGAGCAGACACTCTACCCCTTAGGGTAGGTGCGAAAAAAGCAGGGTATCTCGCAGTGCTTATAGGCCTTCTCGCTGTACTTTTAAGCCCTCTCCCCTATTCCATGTCCGTCCTTGGGCCTCGCTACCTTTACCTTGTCTTTCTGGCAGACCTTGGGTTCCTTGCAGCCATTATACAACTTCTCGTGCGGAATAACCCGACAAAATCCTCTAAAATGTTCAAAATAGCCATGTTCTTTGCCCTGATAGCTTTCATTGCCGGGGCATGAACTGTAAAGATTTAAAAACTCTGTCCTTATGGGTCTGATTTCTGCATTCACTCTATCTGAGCCAGAATAACCCGGCAGGCAGACCCTGAATTGATTAACCAATCAATTTCGGTTTTATCGGATATCAGGATCAAACCTGCCGGGTTCCTGTCAGTCATGGTTTCGATGTCTATGGTTTCTATGTCTTTTTGAGGGTATTCAATTTGACAGAAAATATTTTCTATGGAGTCACTCGTTCAGCATACAGGTTTTCTTCCTGCTGCAAGTTCCATTGAGAAGGAATGTATATTTTCAAATTCTCTTTCTATAACTTCTGCCGCCTCTTTTTCTACATCACCTGCTGCGCCTTTTTTCATGATCAGCTGGGCAGTTGCAATCTGAGGCTGGTCAATAGGGGTTCCTATTTCACTCAGGAGCCATACATACACCTCTGAGACGTCAGGGATCTCCCTGTAAATCTCAGCTGCTATCCTGTGGGAGAGGAGATTATAGATTTTTCCTATGTGGCTTACAGGGTTTTTCCCTGCTGCAGCTTCACTGCTGACCGGGCGGTTTAAAGGAATTATCCCATTAACACGGTTTCCTCGTCCCACCTCTCCGCAGTCTGCATCTTCTGCAGAGGTTCCGGTAACTGTTGTGTAGATTCCTTCCATTCCCCTTCCCGGCATGTCCAGGGTGTTAAGGGAGGCAGTGGGTCTTGCACAAATGCATGCTTCAAACTCAGACCTTTCTTTTTCTGCAAACCCGGCAGTAAACTCTTCTATCCTGTCGTGCAGTTCAATCTTCTTTTTAAAATAGTCCTCTTCAGATTCAACATACCTGTCCACAAGAGGAGCAGCAACCGTGAGGTGCACATCCTCTTTATGCCTGAGTCCCATGAC
>DUGS01000021.1:12348-20638 GCA_013331265.1 Methanosarcina sp. | reverse complement strand
TCTGTCTCGAGGACAAGCCTTTCTGTAGGGCTCAGAGGTGCATATCCCACAGCTGCGGATGTGTCATTTGCCCCGAGTACCTTCCCTCCCCTGCTAAAGATATCCGTGAGTTCTGCAGAACCCCTTTTAAGTTCCACCTGGTAAATGAGATTTTCAGGGTCTACAAAACGGAGTTTTTCTGAGAGCCATTCTTTTGCCGTATCAACTGCAAGCCCGGAAACATCAATCTCAATGCCCTCGTATTCGAAGGTTGCCCTATCTCCAATTATTAGCCGCATAGGGCTTACAACCCTCCCCCCTCCGAATTTTCCTTCTACCTCCCCTGCAACAAGCATGCCTTTATCTATATTATGGTGCAGAATGGTCCCGAAGGTCTCAAGGTATTTCTGGCTGAGGTTTACGGAAATCTGTTCCATTATTGAGTCGCAGATATAGTCCGGGTGACCGAGACCTTTTCTTTCTACAACCTCTACCTTTTGCCGGTAAACTTCCGAAGCTTTCAACTCTTCTATAACAATATTTCTCAAACGCTTCCCCCCAGATCGCCCTTAAGGGCGTGATATATACTGATTTGATATTATTAATGTAAGTGAAGACAGTGTATTTGTTAATCATCCATGTTTGTCAATAAATATCTCGATGAAGCAGGCAGATATTCAGAAATATAATGGCGAAAGTGTTGAATGAGGTCAACATAGGGTCAGCAAAGTCCATCTGGCTAACTAACATCTGAGCCGAATAGTCAGTACCTGAGCCGAATAGTTAGTACCTGAGCGAATAGTCAGACCTGAACCTACCAGCGCCTGAATGGTCCTGTTGGAGCCTGTTAAATGAAGTCTACTTCTGAATGACCTTTTCTCTTTTTATCCTCATACTCCTGTTCTTTTCTACCTTCCGGGCCATGCCTGAGATACTCTTTAATCATCATCGGAAAGGTATTTGCAGGCACGAAGCGGACCCCAAGCTGCTCTGCCCATTTTTCAATTCCGTAGTCACTTGCAATAACAGCTGCATCAAGTTCTTTGGCAAGGATCAGGACGTCAATATCCGGTGCACTGTCAAGAATCCCATATCTTAGAGCTGCCCTGTACTTGTTCCTGAATTTGCCGATTATTCCCCCAATAACCTCTCTTTCAACCTCTTCTCTGTACTCTTTTTTCTGGTTTTGCGGATTTTCCATAAAGAGGCATTCGGTTGCCGCCTCCCAAATTGCATCCTCTGCAACCCCCATCCCACGGTTAATCCTCTCTCTCATGTAAGATACGTATTCGTGGAAAATCTGTGAGGTTACATCCACTCTATAGCGGTCAGGAGATTTTTTTACAAGCCAGGTATCTATCTTTGCCACTACTTCCCTATCACAGCCGTTACGGCTTGCAAATTCGTACATCTCTTTGTACACCGATGGATAAGGAACGTAACAGCTGATCCCGAACTGCAGGCGGGCATCGGCTATAAGGTCAAGTATTGCCTTCATCCCCTCACAGAGGGACGTATAACCCATAACCTCCCTGGTCTGCAGATCCGTTAGTGCTGTGGTGTCCAGCACAAATCTCTGCTTAAGCATTTTTTCGAGTCCTTTTCTGAGATTTTTACCCTTACTTTTTACCCTTATTATGTATTGATCGAGGGGCAATAAAATTCTTTGTTTTATTTTATTATTCACTTAATTCGATCAAAATGGATAATTGTATATAGTTCTAAAACGAATATTTACATAGGGAAGTTTGAACCAGAGCTGAAAAGCGGTTTGAAGCATATTTTTTGGAAATTGTTTTCTAGGGTCGTTCTTGCCTGAGCGCGTTAAGTATTTCTTTGAAAACATTATAATAATTATTACCATGTTTCTTTCCGTTTTGTCTTTGCTCAGTCTCGGGCAAAGCTTCTCTGAATCCGGAAATCTAATACTATCCGGAAGGGTGAAAGATTTGGATTAAGGTGTGAAATAACTGAGCCGGGGCAGAAATCTGGGAAAATGGATTGGCTCGGTATAATAGAAACAGGCTAAAAATGGGGAATTGAATGAGTGCAAACGCGGAGAGTTTGGAACCTTTTGTAGACTCAGCACAGGATTTTGTGAGTATTTCTCTTAAGAAGGGAGGCGGCGCAATGAAAGAATACTGTAATATCTGTGGTCGGGAACTGCTTGAAGATGTGCTCGTCGTGGATACCAGTCTCGATATGAAACCGATCCCGTTTAAGGACGTTCACGGTGATAAATCTGATCTGATATGCATTGAATGTGCAATTGATTCGGTTGAAAACCCACCTTTTGTATGTACAAGGTGCGGACAACCAATCGAGTTTAATGAAAAATTCTATGTATTCAGGGAAGCAACCACAAAACCCGGTGGTCCAAAAGTAAATTTCAAGGAAACATGTCTCGGAGACAAATATATCTGTAGCACATGTTTCGATGAGACCATAAACCCTGAATGAAAAGGAAGAACTTTGACGAGAAAGTCTGGTATAATGCATGTGGTGGAGTTCTGTTCTCTACCCCTTCTCTTTTTTCATTTCATGTTTTAAACTATGAGAGATGCGGCTTTCTGAGGATGCGTGAACTTTAATTCTATGAAGGCATAAATATTGATTTAATATAAATGTAACTATTCTTTACCATAAAAACCGCATTTACCATAAAAACCACATATTTCATCAAAATTAAGAATGGATTCATTCCTGAATTTAATCTATTTAGCATGAAAGTTTCATGTGTGTTTTATAGTTTTAAGGGGGAAGCTGGGTGAACGGAAGCAGTATTATTGAACTTGAGGATATGACCTGGGAACAGCAGGTAGAAGATTCTAAAAAGCCTGTTATTGTAATGTTTTACAGTCCTGTCTGCCCGTATTGCAAAGCTATGGAACCATACTTTGAGGACTACGCCAGGGAATACGAAGGTTCGGCAGTTTTTGCCAGAATAAACATAGAAACAAACCCGTGGACTGCAGAAAGATACGGGGTTCAGGGCACTCCGACTTTCAAGTTTTTCTGCCATGGAAAACCTGTCTGGGAACAGGTAGGCCAGATCTATCCTTCAATACTGAAGAATGCAGTCCGGGATATGATTCAGTACGGCGAAGAATGCATAAGAAAAAGCACTCCCATAGGGCAGGATATCACAGGATACGTATAATATGCAGGTCAGGCCCTATGTGACCTGTTCTTTCATTTTCTCTTTTCTTTTTTCTTTCCTTTTTCTCTGTATATTTCTTTTTTTACCAGCCCGTACTCGTCAAAAGTGGTATGGATAGTGCTGAGGATGCTGAAGGCAGTACTCATGGATGTGGATACGTAAAGAGCAATCATGATTGAGATCTGGTACTTGATTGCGAGCATAGGACTTGCACCACCGAGGATCTGTCCTGTCATCATCCCTGGAAGGAATACAACTCCTACAGTTGCAATATTGGCAAGGGTAGGCCTGAGTGCGGAGCGAAGACATTTTCGAATATAAGGCATAAGGGCTTCATACATGCTCGCTCCGAGAGAAAGGTTGTAAAGGTATCTGTTTTCGTTTCTGCGGATATCTTTGTAAAATTCCCCCATGCCAACAATGTTACCTCTGAGTGAATTCCCTAGAATCATGCCCCCTATAGGGATCAGGTAGCGGGCTTCCAGCAGGTTTCCAAGGTCAAGCACAAATTTGTTGAAATACATAAGTACGCTTAAGTTTGCTGCCATGAAGGAAAGTATAACTGGCAGCAGCAGTTTTTCCATTTTAAGCTCTATGTTGCGTATGGTTGTGTAACTGGCAATTATAACCATTCCCAGAACCCATGCCAGGTTCAGAGCTCCATTGTTCAGGTCGAAGACATAGGTTAAAAACACGCCTACCAGAACAAGCTGTATTGTCATGCGGGCAACTGCATCTATTGTTGTCCGGGAAATATGGAGTTTAATCCTATAGCTGATTGCCAGAGGAATCACAAGCAGCAAAAAGCAGAGCATCAAGGAAGATATTGATATATCAGGGCTTGTCATCTTATAATTCCTCTTTTTATTTTTGTGCCATTATTCTTATTATTCTTCCTGTTTAGCCATCTACATCCTTTTTAAGGACCAAATCGTTTAGATTCTTCGGGAAAGATGTTACATTTTGGAATTGACTCCATTTTCCGGGATAGTCTTCAATCAGACCTGTTTTTTCCTTACTCTTCAATCAGGTCCGTTTTTTCTATTTCTATAATTTCCACTTCTTCCCTTTCCCATTCGCGGTCATGAGATATTATGAAAAGTGTCCAGTCTCCATGTTTAAGAAAGTTGTCGGCAACCTTTTTCTTAAGCCCAGAATCGAGAGATGAGGTTGCTTCATCGAGAAGGAAAATATCTCTTCCAAGAAGCAGGGCTATCAAAATTCCTATCCTCTGCTTTTCTCCCCCTGAAAGATTTTCAAAGTTTTTTTCGAGTATATCTTCTTCCAGTTCGAGCTCGCCCATAAACATATGCAGCTTTTCAGGGCCCATTTTTTTTCTATTTGGCCTGTAAGCGTGAACTTCCTCCAGAAGGGCCTTTACGGGTCCTTCTCCCAGATCCGTATCCTGGGAGACGTAGGCTACCTCTTTTCGGACCTGCCAGGATACCTGAGGGCTTAAGAGCTTACCCCTGTAATAAACCGAGCCTTCTGAAATCTTTTCAAACCCAAGAAGTATTTTGAATAGGGTTGATTTGCCGGTTCCTGATTTTCCTTTCATCAGGATCTTTTTTCCTTTCGGGATACTAAGAGAAAAATTAGAAAGCACTTTTTTGCTCCCAAAGCTTATGCCGACATTTTCATATCTTATTATCTCATCCTGCATTGTTTTTCCCTGACTCTATTACCCTGACTCTATTGATCTTTATTAATACATCTCTAATTTAATACATCTTTAATACATCTTTAATATGTTTTCCTGCAGGTTTTTGTTTGCTTTTCTTTCAGTTTTTTATGGGACAGGTTATCTTTCAGTTTCTTGAAGAGAAAGTTTATCTATACCGAGGTGTTCACATAAATCAGTATATAGTTACCTTGCGCGAAGATAATAACTGTTGCCCAAAGTTAAAAACAGTGGTTATCCTGGAAATTTTAGATTTTCAGGACATTTTGAGATCTTTAACTTTGAATTTAGATTTGTCTGCAGGACAGTTATATATCAAATCCGTTAAGCTGGTTTATCGTTTATTTATTGGTAACAGGCATGCGTACATACGCTGATATCCTGCATATTTACTTAAGCACATACTTAAACATAAATTACGTTTTAATAATCTTTAATTTAGAGGAACAAAAAATGGATTTTGGAGCTTCTGCTAAAAATCTTACGACTCCTGTTAAAGGAGCAAAAATAGTCCCGAATATGACCGTAGATGAGCTTGTGAGAGAGTACGGCGGCTGTGCCTTTGGAGCAGGCAGGCTTGCTGAAGCCGTGGATATCTATTACGATATGCTGGCTTCCGAGAATACTACGAAATTTTTCGGGCTTGCAGGAGCAATGACACCTGCAGGTATGAGAACTATTATTGCAGACCTGATCCGGGACGGATACATAGATGTGCTTGTTACAACAGGCGCCAATATGGTGCATGATACTGTTGAAGCCCTCGGCCTTCACCATTACAAAGGTTCAGACTGCGTAAACGATATCCAGCTCAGGCATGAATGCATTGACAGGATTTATGATGTTTACCTCCCTGACCAGCACTTTACCGACCTTGAAGAGTTTCTGCAGAGCGTTTATGCAGGGCTTCCGAAGGAAAACGTCTCTATCCGTCAGGTCCTTACCGAAATCGGGAAAAATCTGGACGATGACTCCTCAATCCTGAAAACCGCCGCCGAAATGGGGGTGCCTGTCTACTGTCCTGCTATTCAGGACTCCGTAATAGGGCTTCAGGGCTGGCTCTATAAGGAAGGGAACCCTCTGCATGTGGACGCTTTTGCAGACATGCACGAGTTCATAGATATCTGTTATGAGGCTGAAAGTGCAGGCGCTATGCTGCTTGGAGGAGGGGTCCCCAAGAACTATATATTGCAGTCAATGCTTGTGACTCCCAGGTCTTTTGAATATGCAATCCAGCTAACAATGGACCGCCCGGAAACCGGAGGTCTGAGTGGTGCGACTCTTGATGAAGCCAGGTCCTGGGGAAAGGTAGGGGAGGATGCAAAATCAGTAACTGTATATGCAGACTCTACAATAACTCTCCCGCTTATTGTTTCAGCTGTGAGGACGCGCCTTTCAAAGAGGTGATCTGATGGAAAGGAATACCTGTCTGATTCTTGCCCTGGACGTAACCGACAGGGAAGAAGCGCTGAAGATTGCAGAAGACGTCTGGGAATTAGTGGACGCAATAAAGGTGGGCTACCCTCTGGTCCTTGCCGCGGGGCTTGACATAATAAGAGAGCTTGCTGAGTTTGCACCGGTTATAGCTGACTTCAAGGTTGCCGATATCCCGAACACCAACCGCCTTATCTGTGACCAGGTATTTGAAGCCGGAGCCGATGCTGTTATTGTGCAGGGCTTTACAGGCAGGGACAGTCTTGATGCCTGCATTGAAGTTGCTTCAGAGTACAGAAAGGACGTCTTTGTCGTAAGCGAAATGAGCCACCCAGGAGGAGCTGAGTTCCTGCAGCCAGCAGCAGAGGCGATCACAAAAATGGCGGTTGAAGCCGGAGCTTTCGGGCTTGTTGCTCCAGCCACGCGCCCGGATAGGGTAAAGAAGATCAGGAAAATTATCGGAGACAAACTTACTATAATCTCTCCAGGCGTAGGCGCCCAGGGCGGAAAAGCTTCTGATGTGATTGCTGCAGGGGCAGACTGGGTGATTGTGGGCAGGAGCATCTACAAAGCAGAGTCTCCTAAAGAAGCTGCCCGCAAGATCGCTGAAGAGATTCAGGCTGAGCTCCGCGGAGAGTACTGAAGAACATTTATCTGGGAATGAACAATTCCCTTAAAACATTTTTTTAATCTCAAATACGTGCCTGTGATGAAAAATCTGGCTGATTTCATGATGAGCCCTATGAGTTCTGAGGCACTAAAAGAATTTACTTCCAATCTTTACTTCTATTTTCTACTAATTTCCTTTTGAACTCTGACTCATTCTCTTACATATTCTTATTGCTGTCTTGCCATGTGAAAGTTCAGAATCACTTAAAGGAAGTCCTTTTAACCCCGCAGGATAAATTACTGGGGTAGGTGAACTCTGTATGAGAATAGCAGTGTGCGGGAAAGGAGGAAGCGGAAAGAGTACTATTTCAGCTCTCCTGGCAAAGCAGATGGCAAAAACAAAAAACGTGCTTGTGCTCGACATAGACGAGTCCAATTACGGGCTGCACAGCCAGCTTGGATTGGCAGCTCCGCGGGACCTTATGGAGTATTTCGGAGGGAAAAAAGGGTTTAAGGAAAAGCAGAAAGCTCCAAAGACCAGTTCCCTGGGAGGGCTGACTCAGATAGGAGCGAGCACGGGCCAGCAGCAGTCCCGGTTTTTCAAGGAAAGGTGGAGCTTTTCTGACCTGCCTCCGGAATTTGTGGAAGAAAAAGGAAATCTAAAGCTCATGGCTGTTGGGAAGATCCACGATTACGGAGAGGGCTGTGCATGCCCAATGGGAGTCCTGACAAGGGAGTTTCTTGAAAACCTTGACCTCGGGAAAGATGATATTGTAATTGTAGATACTGAAGCCGGCACTGAACACTTTGGGCGCGGGGTCGATAAGGACTTTGACCTGATCCTTGTAGTTATTGATCCCTCTTACGAGTCCCTCAAACTTTCGAAGAAGTTCGATGAGTTTTGCGGGCAGTGCGGGTGCAGGGTCTATTTCGTGCTTAATAAGGTAGAGCCGGATATAAGGGAAGATATGCTGGCTTCGGTCAACTGCGTTAATGTCGTTGCTGAGATCCCTGCAAAAAGAGAACTTTTCAAAGCATCCCTGAAAGGTGAAGAACTCGGCCTTGAGCTTGAAGAAATCGTAAAGCTTGCAGAGTTTCTGGAGAAGAACAGGACCATTAAACTCTGAGAGTATAATCAGTACTCTTCTTAATTAGTACTCTTCTTAATTATTATTCTGGTATCGGTTAACGAATTTAATAAATAGCAAAATTTGATAGCTCCTTAATCGTCCATTTGCGGTTCTGGAGTTATTGCCTTTTCGCGACTGCCGCAAGCTGTTCTCCAAGTTTTCTGCATCTCTCCAGTTCTCTGCCATATGGTCTGTACCGGACCTGCAGACCGGGTCCAAGCACTTCTATTCCTGAGTTTTTTAATTCCTGTTCGATTGCTTTTACTGCTCCTCCTCCCCAGCCGTATGACCCGAATG
>DUGS01000021.1:9589-12078 GCA_013331265.1 Methanosarcina sp. | reverse complement strand
TTGTTCAGGGTTGGTGAGCCCACTGCAAAGGCGGCTGCATCGAGCATCTCTTTCATTATATGGCTCCTGCTGTTTTTCCGGAGATTAAGAAGCTTTACCTCAACCCCGTCGGCGCGGACAGCTTCAGCAATCTCATTTGCCATTATCTCCGTGCTGCCCCACATTGTATCGTATATGACCAGCACTTTTTCCTTTACTTCCCCATTAGCCCATGCTCTGTATGCATCAAGAATTTTTTTGAGGTCCTGCTTCCATATGATCCCGTGGGAAGGAGCGATCTGCAGAGGCTCTATTCCCAGTTTGTCCAGCAATCCAAGAAAGCGAAGGAGAGGCATATGAAAAGGCATCAGTATGTTTGCATAATACTCGGCAGCATAAGGAAGGGCATCCCCTGCTTCAAAATCATACCTCTTTGAGGTAGCCACATGCTGCCCGAACCCATCGTTTGAGAAAAGAATCCTGTCCTCTTTCAGGAAAGTTTCCATGCTGTCAGGCCAGTGGAGCATTGTAGCTTCAAGAAACATAAGTGTCTTGCCCCCAAGGTCCAGCTCGTCACCTGTTTTCACAATCTCAAGGTTCCAGTTCTCACTGCCAGAATCTCTGAAGTAGCCGTTGAGAATATCGACCCCTCTTCTTGTAATGAATATCTTTGCGTCGGTCACCTTCTTAAGCTCTGCCAGGGAACCTGTGTGGTCAAGTTCCATGTGGTTTACTACGATATAGTCGAGCTTTGAAGGGTCAATTACCTGACTTATGCGCCCCAGCATCTCTCCTGCAAAGGGGGTCTTTACAGTATCAATGAGGGCAGTTTTTTCTCCAGTAATGAGGTAGGAGTTGTAGGTTGTCCCATCCGGAATGGCAAACCCGTGAAAGTCCCTGCCGTTCCAGTCAATTGCCCCTACCCAGTAAACTCCTCTGGCAAGTTCGACGGCTGCACCTGTTTTTTCGGTTTCCATGTACTCACAGCCCTCTGTATTTTTCAGGTCTGCATGCGGAACCTGGTGATGTCTTCAAGGTAGCTGTCAATAAGCTCGTAATGGCCTCTTTCATACACTGACAGCATCTGGAAGAAATTTCTCTGACTTTCGTCTTCGGCTCGTTTTTCCAGCTCTGAATAAAAATCCTCACTCTTTCTCTCGTGCCTCATGGCTGCAAGCAGAATGCCTGCATCTCCAAGTGTGATCTCTCCCACTTTTGTCCGGGCCGGATCAAACTCAGGGCTGAAAGACTGCCCACTTGGGCTTTCCGTACTGACTGCAGGCAGTTCTTTTTTGTCGCGGTATTCTTCGAGATAACCAAGATGCTTTACTTCCTCACCTGCAAGATACCCATAAAGCTCCTTAAATTTTGGATTTTTCATAAGGGCAGCCTTTTGTAGATAGAAATCTCTTGCTTCTTTTTCTCTTTCGACCGCCAGAGCTATGGCTTCTTCAACTCCTCTAAGATTTTTTACTTCCTCTACTATATTCTGATATGCACTTTTCATATATTTTATCCCCCAACCTTATTTTTCAGGTTACCCATATTTTAAAAATATTTAACTCTGAGATTCCTTCTTTGCTTTCTTTTTCTTTTGTTCTCTAATTTTCACGATTATATCTTCAGAAGGCCGTTCAATCCCAAATATATCATAAATCTCATAAGGATTGGCAAGCACGTTTATGTTTTCCATCTGCGCAAGTTTTTCCGAGTTTGTAACATCCACTTCGCGCATAGTAAGCTCAAATGCTCTGCCGCTTGGAGCAGAAGTTTTTACAGTTCCCCTTTTCTGGTCCACAGGCAGGATGAAAATAGGCGTTTTTCCTTTTGCGGTCTGAGAAACCGCGTTCGTAACAAGGGTATCTGCAATCCCATACACGATCTTTGCCACTGTGTTGGCAGTTGCCGGGGCTATGAGCAGGAAATCATAGTATCCCATCTGCAGCGGGCCTGCAATGAATGGGGAGTTGGGGCCTGCATCCACCTTGAAGTTAGGGAAATCGTTCTGAATTTTGTCCCACAGATGATACCATTTCATTACGGTTTCCCCTTCTTTGGACAGGAAAACCATTGTCTCAACTCCTGTTCGGTTCTTTATGTCCACCAGAATACTGTAGGTCTCAATCATCTGGTCTCCAGAACCTGTAATTCCCCAAGCTATTCGTTTAACTTGCTTTCCTAGCGATTCTACCAAGATAACACCTTCTTAGGTTTTAATCAAACTCTGATGACTTATTATCCTGATTATGCGATCTGATTATACGATCTTATTTCGATCTGAGTTCGATCTGATCTGATTTCTGAATCCCTAACCCCTGGTCCAGCTTGCTGATTTACTGCTTATTTGCCTCTTCTTTTAGTGTTTCAGGTGCAGGAGTTTCAGGCTCCTCTAAAGCAGCTCTCTTCACAAGCTGAGCTGTCTGAATAAGCTTCTTAAGGGTCCTCCTAAGGCTCCGCATACCTTCCGAATCCTCTGAAACTCCTTCTGCCCCTTTATCCTTTGACCAGAA
>DUGS01000021.1:9133-9422 GCA_013331265.1 Methanosarcina sp. | reverse complement strand
TGCCCCTTTATCCTTTGACCAGAAGGTCCCTCCCAGGTTTGCCCCGAAGGACCCTCCTCCAACAGGGATCATTTCATTAATTACATAAAAGTTGAGTATTGTCTGAATAGCAGGTTCCTGCCCGCCTATGCGGTCTCCTCCATCTGCAATCCCCATCCCTACTTTGTTCAAAAAGACCTTTGGTTCTTTTGCAACGACAGCTCTGCAGCGGTCCATTATCGTTTTTGTCTGGGCGCTTACCGTTCCCTGATAAACAGGGGTGCCTATAATCCAGGCATCTGCCCAGATC
>DUGS01000021.1:8111-8946 GCA_013331265.1 Methanosarcina sp. | reverse complement strand
ATCCAGGCATCTGCCCAGATCATTTTGTCGTATAGTTCAGCTGCAATGTCGTCCTTATGGATGCAGCCTTCCTTTTTTCTTATACAGAAATCACAGTGGATGCAGAAGTTTAACTTTTTTCCTTTAGAAGAGAAATAATCTATCTCTGCACCATATTTCTCCTTTGCAATTTTCAGGGCTTCCTGAACCAGAAAATCAGTTGCCATATTCCTGGGACTTCCCGATATTCCCAGAATCCTTATTGGCTTGGTTTCGGTTTCCTGCATGTCCCTTCTCCTGTGTCTCCAAATAAAGAGTCTGTTGAATCCAGCACATGTCAAAATTATTTATGTAGTAAATGGGTTTTAGGGCAATAACCTTATGCCCTAACAATTTTAACCCTCATCTTTAGTTAACATGTTTCTATTATGGACAACTCCATCATGTATCCCTTTATTTCAACAGCTTCAGGGCTTCTCTGCAGGCAGCTACAGCCGGAGCTCCTGAGGTTATAAAGATAACATCCATCGTTTCCATAATTTCTTCTTTGGTTACTCCGTGGTTCAGGGCGCTTTTCATCTGAGCCACGGTACAGGCTTCACACTGTTTGGATGCAACAACTGCAAGAGCCATAAGGATCTTTGTTTTTGCGGACAGTGCTCCATCCGAGAGGAGCTTTCCATCACAGCGCCTGTACTTCCCGAGAAATTCAGGGTCGAGTCCTTCAAGAGTTTCAAGAATGTGAGGTTTGAATCCCATTTTTTTTCCTATATTTTCCACTACTTCTTTATGCTCTGTCAATTGTTAGCCTCCTGTTCTCAATGATTTTTATTTTTCAGTTGTTATTTTTTTAGTT
>DUGS01000021.1:0-7845 GCA_013331265.1 Methanosarcina sp. | reverse complement strand
TCTAATTCGCAGGCATCAAAAAAATATTTACAGCTCAGCGCATAATTCTAGATTATACGCAGAAATCTTCTCCAAGAATGGTATCGATACACTCACGGCACATCATTCTGGGAAGGTCTTTCTTGAGTGTGACCTCAGGTAGCGGATAGCCTCCTTTCATGGGGAATTCTACCTGTTTTATATGCTCCATGCAGAGACCTTTTCCGCAGATTATGCATACACCTACTGCTTCACTGTCCTTATTATTTTCAAGGCAATCGTAACATTTCAGCATATTTGACCACCTCAACAAACCTCACTAAACAGACAGTTCTCTTTCAAAGCTTCATGGCAGGGGACACAGACAATTCTTTTGATATGTTCCTAGTCTGGCTTGAGTTGAATAGGATAGTTGCCTTCCCATACAGGGGTTTCCTCATGGATAAGGTGCTCTTTGCAAACTCCTCTCCCGCATACGATACAAATTCCCACAGCATCCGTATCTTTTCCCTCCCGGGCACATTCATAACATTTCATCTCTTTCCCTCCAAAGCAGAAAATTTTTTCTTATTCGAATTTACCCAAACGCCTTCAGGGCTGGTCTCATACACTCTTATATTACACTCTTATATGAGAGAATTCGGACTCTTTTGTTATTATTCTTCTATGAGGGTCATTTCTTCCCCACAGCAAACAAGCGTTCCGCCCCCAACTTTTGTTACGGTGACCTCATTGCCGCAGATCTCACAGCGGTATTTTTCTCCTTTTCTGGATACAGCCATAGCTCGCTCACCTCCTCATTTATTAAGCTCAAGTTGACCATAACTTTCAGCGGGCTTCCCATTACCGTGTTTTTTCCAGGTACTTACTCCGGGTATTTCAACAATATATATTGGCTATTCTTTGTATATAATTCTATAAAAAAGTAACATAAATCTTCTCATTCTATTTCTATCTGTCTTATTTTTTTCTTACCTCTCTGTTCAGGGCTTTCAGGCCTTTTCTTTTTCTATTTTTCGCTGGCTGTAACCCTAATATTTGTCAATTTCCTACCATGAAATATTCTGTAGATTTCGACGCCGCACATTTTCTCAATATAAATCTTTTCCTCTCCCCTGCAGAAAACTTCCTTTAAAATAAGCTAATTATTCTTTTCTCTGGTTCTTCTCATTCCAGTTTGAAATATGGGTTGAAAAAAATCAAGCTCTGGATAAGGTTTATAAGGTTTGGTTATTTCATTTTGAATGAGTCATGCCTTGAGCATGTCTTTAGTGTAATGACTGTTTGAGGAACCATTTTATTAATTCTTTTATATACATTTCCTTTAATACAGTTAATTATATATAGATTCTTAAATACTGTTATATGAATTCTAGTTAGAGGTTGTAATTAACACCTATTGTAATAGACGTTAATTATAATTTAATCTCTATATTTTTATATGAGATAAAAACCCATCTAGCCATTAAGCAGTAGATTATGGAGTAATCAAAGATGAAGTTCGGAATTGAATTTGTGCCGAGCGATCCTGCTTTAAAGATCGCATATTACGCAAAGCTCTCAGAACAGCAGGGATTTGACCACGTCTGGATCACTGACCATTACAACAACCGTGATGTATATTCTACTCTTACCGTTCTCGCTTTGAACACCAACAGCATCAAGATCGGCTCCGGTGTTACAAACTCCTATACAAGGAACCCTGCAATTACAGCATCCAGTATTGCTTCCATTGCTGAAATTTCAGGCGGTAGGGCAGTTCTCGGTCTCGGACCTGGAGACAAAGCAACTTTCGATGCCATGGGCATTTCCTGGAACAAACCTCTTGCAACCACGAAAGAAGCAATTCATGCTATCAGAGATTTCATCGACGGCAAGAAAGTCTCCATGGACGGCGAAATGATCAAGTTCGGAGGTGCAAAGCTTGCTTTCAAAGCCGGAAAAGTTCCAATTTACATGGGTGCCCAGGGCCCCAAGATGCTCGAACTTGCCGGTGAAATTGCGGATGGTGTCCTGATCAACGCTTCTCACCCCAAGGACTTTGAGGTCGCTGTAGAACAGATCCGCAAGGGTGCCGTAAAAGCCGGCCGCGACCCAAGTGAAGTCGATGTTGCAGCATACGCCTGCTTCTCAATCGACAAAGACCCTGCAAAAGCAGTTAATGCTGCAAAAGTAGTGGTCGCCTTCATCGTCGCCGGGTCCCCTGACCTTGTCCTCGAACGCCACGGCATTCCAGTAGAAGCCAAGAAGCAGATTGGAGATGCCATTGCCAAAGGAGACTTCGGTTCTCTCATGGGCGGACTTGTTACCCCCAAGATGATCGAAGCCTTTGCAATCTGCGGAACTCCAGATGACTGTATGAAGAGGATTAAGGAACTTGAGGCAATCGGAGTAACTCAGGTTGTCGCCGGATCCCCAATCGGTCCTGCCAAAGAAAAGGCAATAAAGCTTATAGGCAAAGAAATCATTGCAAAGATGTAATTTTATTACATCCTGCAATAATTTTTTTTAATTTATTCATATTATACTTTTAAAAACATCTTGCCAGTAGGGCAAACTTATCAAGGCATTGGAGGTAACTGATTGCCACCAAAGATTGCAGAAGTCATTCAATATGACGTATGCGCAGCCTGTGGGGCATGCGAGGCCATATGTCCTATTGGGGCTGTTACCGTAAAGAAGGCGGCAGAAATTCGAGACCCGAACGATCTGAGCCTGTATGAAAAAGGGGCTGCGTACCAGGTTTGTGAAGGGTGCTTAACCTGCAGCAGGATCTGTCCGGTAGCGGATGGTTTCATCGAAAACGAGCTTTCAAATGTCCGCAAGTTCTTTGGCGCAAAATCTAAAGATAATGCCGGCAGCCAGGACGGAGGCGTAACGAGCGGGATTCTTAAAGCCCTTTTCAATAAAGGTGAAATTGACTGTGCTGTAGGAATTACCCGAAACGAAAACTGGGAGCCTGAAGTCGTTCTGCTGACAAGTGCAGAAGATGTGGAAAAAGTAAGAGGGACAAAATATACATCTGATCCTGTAATAGCAGCTCTCAGAGAAGCCTTCGAAAAGTACAACCGGATTGCAGTTGTTGGAGTCCCCTGTCAGGCACATGCTGCACGTTTGATCCGGGAAAATGTGAACGAAAAGATCGTGCTTATTATTGGCCTGCTCTGTATGGAAAGTTTCCATCATGATGTCATGCTTCACAAGATTATCCCCGAGATCATGAAGGTCAATATCGTGGACATCGTGAAGATGGAATTCACAAAAGGTAAATTCTGGGTCTACACAAAGGACGGAGAAGTCCACTCTGTGCCGATCAAGGATGTTGCAAAGTATGCAAGAAACCCCTGCCATCACTGCTGTGACTATACCTCTGTCTTTGCCGATATTTCCGTAGGTTCGGTTGGAACGCCTGACGGATGGAACTCTGTTTTCATAAGGACTGAAATCGGGGAAAAATACTTCGATATGGTCCGTGATGAGATGGAGATCATGGAAGACCCCAAGCCAGGTCTCGAACTTGTCGGAAAGCTTATCGAAATGAAGCGTAAGGGCAATGCGGAACACTTCCTGGAAGTCTGCAAAGAATTCAGCTTTGAAACGGGAATCCGCAATGAAACAGTCTGAAATTCAATTTGAATCCGAAACATAATTAGAAAGAGGAATTCGGTACATTCGAGGTTGGATCCGATGACACGAGCTTTTTACATAGGGCGTTTTCAGCCGTATCACTTCGGACACCATGCCGTAATTATGCGGATTGCAGAAGAGGTGGATGAACTGGTCATAGGCATTGGAAGTGCCCAGAAAAGCCATGAAGACACCGATCCGTTTACTGCAGGGGAAAGGGTTCTGATGGTCTATAATGCGCTTGAGCACCTTCCTATCCGTCATTACGTGCTTCCTATCGAAGATGTCAGGTATAATTCTATCTGGGTTCACCACGTCGCATCCAGAACTCCTCGTTTTGACGTGGTGTACTCGAACAATCCTCTGGTCATCCAGCTTTTCCGGGAAGCCGGGTTCAGCGTTAAGGAATCTCCCCTTTATGTAAGAGAAAGGTATTCAGGTACTGAAATCAGAAGAAGGATGATTGAAGGAGAAAAGTGGGAGCACCTTGTCCCTAAGCCAGTTGTAGAGGTGATCAAAGACTGCGATGGAGTAGCCCGCCTAAGGAATGTTTCTGCAAGTGATAGCAACTTTTCTTTATGATAGTTTTTTCTTAAATCTTTTTTTCAGCTATTTTCTGTAATTTTCTTCTCTTATTGTCTTCTATCTTCTCTTATTGTCTTTTATAATGTTTTGTTTCCTCACAAATGGTTCATCCTGATTCATACTCTTTAATATTTCTTATTATATTCCCATTTAATTGCTTCATCCGCTATATAAATACAAACTATTCTAATTATTTATAACAATACGTAGCAAATTTTGAAGGTTGTATTTTTGCTAATAATATCCTTCCAGTGGTAAATTTTTTATAAAAGAAAAAACTATCTGTATTTAATGCACTCTTCAATATTTTTTAAGATATCTTCGATTGTTCCTTTGCCTTTTGAGGATAGTATTCTCTAAATTTTAGCCCTTCTTTTTTCATATGGGTTTCTCCAGGAAAAGGGAATGCATCTCGAAAAAGCATTGAATAAAAATTGTATATTGAAATAAATAGCAATATTATAAGCACTATACTGTATATCTATATTAAAACTGTATTATAAATAAAACATCTAATAATCACTTAATCATATGAAATTATGTTATTCTCTTAATTTCAGGTTTTCAACCCAAAAGAGTGCATTTTATTCAACAGTAAAACCCGGGTTAAAAAGCCGGAGTCTTTGAGATACTTATGATTAAGCGAATACATGGAGTTTATAGTAATGTTAAAATTTGTATTTAATAAGTGGATGAAGGTATTGTGTATATTCACATTGATCTTCTTTGTCATGTCAATGACAGGAGCAGCAGCGTGCAGTAAAACCAGCAGTACATGCAGCAAATGTAAAACGGATGCAATAAATGACTCTTTTAGCTTAAACCCAAGCCAGAAATCCAAGACATTTAATGTGCTGGCTAATGACAAGGGATGTGGCCTCAAAGTTAAAACTACTGGTTACATCACCACGGCAAAAGGCGGCAAAGTGTTTATGAAAAGCGATGGTACATTCAGCTATGTAAAGCCAGTTGCCTGTTCTAAAAAAGGTGACAGTTTCACGTACAAAGCAGTAAACAAATATGGAGTTTATGACACTGCAAAGGTAACGCTGAATTTCAAGTGCAGTACCACCTGCTCTAAGTATTCCGGCTGTTCCAAGACCTCTACATGTACCAAGTGCTCTTGCAAATAATAGTTTTAAGGGAACAGTGAAGTGTTAGTCTTCAGGGATTTAGTCCCTTCTCTTTTTTTTCTTTACACATTAAGGAACAAGGTCAATCCAGTCAATTGATCCAGGTTTATACTCCGGAAATTCTTCTTCTTTTCCACTTAAAATATGGTCTATAATTTTTTCTATATCCTGCTCGACTTCTTCAATTCTTTTTCCAGTTGTGTTTACTTCAAAAATCTTTTCGCACCACTCTGAAGACTCAACAAGTATTACATCAAGAGCTTCAGCCTCAATGTTCTCCCTGATCTTTTCTTCCGAATAACCGCGTGTTTCGAGCCTTTTTTTGAGTTCCGGCGGGCATGCCCTGAGGACGATAACGGCATCTGCAATATAGTGGGCAAGGTGGCTTTCAAGAATTACTACTTCGTTTGCCGACCCTTTCTCCATTTCATCAATAAGCTCAGTAAGGCGGCTCTGGACAAGATCCATATCCGCTACTACCGCATCCCTTTTTTCATCAACCTCGGTGTAGAGGTGTTCTTCTTTGATAAGGTCGTTAAGGTGGATTACCTTCCACTGCCTTCTTTTTTCGAGAAGCTTGCTTACCGAGGTCTTACCCGTACCCGGCGTACCTGTGAGTCCTATGAGCATGGAGAGGGAGATACGGGTTTATTGCAGTTATACTTAATGCCGGCCCTGAAGAATCTGAGTGCTGGGTTTCCTTGCAAGTACCTGTATTTATCGGCTTTTCGGGTCCCCATACTCTCACCGGTCGTGAGAACACGACTGTCCTTCCCGAAAAAATGGAAATTAACAATGAAATTAAAAAACAAGTTAAAAATATGTTTCAATTGTTGCATTCTTTTTTAATTCGCTAGATTCAGCAACAATTACATCCAATGTTCCAATACTACAATCTTTGAAAAGGAAATATCTGTAAGAACAGATTCATTTGTCCTGAACTTCAGTTCCTGAAAGACCACTTATTTTAACCGTATATTCGTAATGTGGCCTTAATTCGTCAGCCCTCCAGTCTCTTAGATTCATCTCAATAATGAATAGTCCGGTTAATACTGTCAATAAGAGTATTAAAAAATAAGTGATTATTTTTTTCATCGTTTCATCATCCATATATGAAATATGAGAAAACTCAACTTCTTATGTATTTAACAAGGCCTATAATGAAAACCGAAACAATCGAAAAATGACTGACTTTTAAAGATATAAACCTAAGTAAATGTTCCAGGCCGAATAAGTGTATTAAACCGAAATTTCTACAACGTGCTGGAAATGGGTCACAATAATGTATTTCTCAATTCTTATTTTCAGAAAAGCGGTTTCAGGGGAATTCAGAAAGTCTGCAAGGTGAGGGTGCTTCATTAAATAGATTTTTTCCATGATACTGCGTTCGAAATCTTCTATCTGTTCAACCCTTCCAGGGGCTGTTACTGTCGTTGCTTCCTGAATATCCTCTTTCGTGTTTTTCCGGTTATCTATTAACAGGGCCACTATAGGGTTTGCTAGAATGTTTGAGTATTTCCTGGTAGCCTTCGGAGTTGCAAAAAGAAGATATTTAAGCTTCTCATTTGAGGCAAAGGCAACGAGGCTTGCATAAGGCGCCGCCCCGTCTTGAGTTGCCAGAACGGCGAGGGGCTGGGATTCAAAGAATATTTTCAACTTTCTGAGGCATTCTTCTTTTTCCAGCCCAATTTTTTCTTTAGAATTCATCTTTATTTCCTCTTCTGGCGCATGCGAAATACTGATTCATTTTCACCGTTCACAGCTACAGCTCATTATCTATCCTTTCTCTGTTTACTTAAAAAATGTAATCTGTTAAAACAGATCACTTTTTAAGAGTACCGACAACAGGGTAGTCCTTGAACACTTCTGGACCATGAGGTGATTCATCCATTTCTTGTGTAAGGTCGTGGCCTGATTCATGGAGCCCCTGGTGCGTACCGCCTTCCCACAAATTACTGCCTGATACATCGTACACCTGGCCGTCATAAACAATGTATATCTTGCCGTTCTTACCGTTATACTCCGAAAGTTCTTCAAGTGTGTACTCTTTCATTTTCCATATCCTCCATTTCTTTGACACTTCAGTGCATAATCCGAGTACTTACAATCCGCCCTGAGGCCTGTACCAGCCTGAGTGAAAAACTCAAACATTAAGCATCTTTAACATCTCAATGGTTTCGGTAGTAGGTAGCTGGCATTCGTAGTCCTGGCAGACGTACGCAGTTGCCTTTCCTTCAATTGGATATTGTTCTTTTGTATATTTTGCCAGATCCGTAATCTCGGAATTTTCTCCTTCAGGCCTGAAAATAAGCACCTTGTTGGGCACGAAATAGCTCCATAGTTCTTCCAGCATATGTCCTGTGTCCTGAGCCCCGGGCTTTCCTGAGATTATCACTTCATATGAAGGTCCGAGCCTGAAGTCAAGAGCAGACAGAAACTCGGCATACGCGGAAGGGGCTTTTATAATCAGGTTTGAGAATGCGCGTTCAAGTCTGTCAGCAGTTTCCTCGAGGAAACTGCT
>DUGS01000208.1:2532-8380 GCA_013331265.1 Methanosarcina sp. | reverse complement strand
TTCAATTCGTGGGATATAAGCAGCCTCCTTACTCCGGGAAAGGACAGCTCGCTTGCTTACAACAAGCAGGAAAGTAACTACTATAAGATCCCGCTTGTCCTCATGAGCGTAAGGTATCCGTCAGCTTCACCTTCGTTACCGAATGCTGCTTTTACGGCTGATGTGACGAACGGGACTTCTCCTCTTATGGTCAATTTCACGGATCAGTCCACAGGTTCTCCTACCTCATGGCTCTGGGACTTCGATAACGATGGAACCGTTGACAGCACGGAACAGAACACCTCTCACGCCTACGAAAAAGCTGGAAACTACACTGTTAACCTTACGGTTTCAAATGCCGGCGGAAGTGACAGTGAAGTCAAAACGGATTACATCGTTGTCTCAACTCAGGAAATTCCTGACACGACAAAGCCTGTAGTTGAATCGGTTGTTCTGTTCCCTGCAAATACAACCGCTGGTGCAACAATCAGTATCAGTACAAACATAACGGACGATAAAGGTGTAACCGAAGTAACAGCAGGAGAAGTCCAGCTTACAAAAACAGACGGGATCTGGCAGGGCAGCATAACTGCTCCTTCTGCACTTGGAGACTATTCATTATCGATTAATGCAACCGATGCTGCCGGAAACACTGCCAATACTTCAGTTCCTTACCGTGTTGTTCAGCTTTCAGGCGGCGCTAATATTGCGGTTTCACCCAGGTCCAGCAGTGTTATTGCAGGAAATACTGTTGCCCTGAACCTCAAGGTGAAAAACACCCAGAACATCGATGACACTTTTAAAGTTAGGATCAGTGTCAGCGAACTTCCTGCTTCGTATCAGGCAGACCTTTCCTGGTTTGACTGGACTGAAAAAGCTGTAACTCTCAAAGCAGGAGAGGAAGTTCTGGTTCCGGTGAAAGTAACTGTTCCTGAAGGGACTGCGGCTGGACGCAAGCTTTTCAGGGCAAACGTGAACTCTCAAACCTCTACAATTACCGGGTTTGATACCGGATATCTAACAATGTCCTGAAAAAAATGGGATTCGTGAAAAGAAATGTTTGTTCCCATGAATAATCTCATGGGACTTTTTTAATTTTTAATTTTTTAAAAAACTCGCAATGTGTTATGGAATAAGAGTTTAAGTTTGAACAGGTCCACAAAGCAAAAAATAATATTCTAAAAGAAGGTTTTGAAAGCCTCTTCAGGCTTATTCAAACCTTTAATCTCTCAGACTTATTTAAATATCTCGGGCACGATGCGCCGGGCAACTTCTTCATAGGCTTTGGAGATGTCGCCTTTATCAAACCTGAAGACATCTTTATCCATGGACTTACCGGTCTTCTTGTCCCAGAAACGGCAGGTGTCGCAGGAAATTTCATCGGCGAGAATAATTTCCCCGTCCTTTCTTCCAAACTCAAGCTTAAAGTCGGGAAGCAGGATGCCTTTCTCGTCAAGGTAGGGCACAAGCAGCTCATTGATCCTGAGCGCAAGTTTCCGGAGGGTTGCAAGTTCTTCACGTGTTGCAACACCAAGCGCAACTGCGATGTCATCATTCAGCATGGGGTCTCCGTATTCATCGCTTTTGAAATCAAAGACGAGAACCGGGGACTTGAAAACAGTACCCTCTTTCATCGGGTATTTCTTTGTGATTGAACCTGCGGCAATGTTCCTGACAATAACCTCAATCTTAATGATTTCAACTTTCCTTACGAGCATATCAATGTCGGAAAGCATACTGACGAAATGAGTTTTGATTCCGCTGGCTTCAAGCATCTCAAACATTTTCTTCGATATCTGAGCGTTGTAGTAACCCTTCAGTTCCATCTCGCCTTTCTTTTCCCCGTTGAATGCGGTAAGGCTGTTCCTGAATTCGGCGATAAGAGTATCGGGATCATCTGTCTTATAGATGGTTTTTGCTTTCCCTGAATAGAGCTGTTCTCTTTTCATGCAATGGTCCTCTCTAGGGATAATTCTGGATTTTCCTTAGACAGAGAGATTTCCAGAAATAATTTTTTCTGAATTTCTGAATAATAGTAATTTTCATATAGTAGCTATTATATAATTACTGGGGCCCAGAAACGGATAAGTATTCTCCGAAGCTGTATGCTTATGGAAATAATTTACATTTCCAGACTTTGCAAAGGTCCTCTGAAACCTGAGATGTTTGTAGATTATAGAAATCTTTTCCTCAAACACATTCTGGATTTCACGAAGAGATGGAGTAAATGAAAAGCCTTTCTGCTAGATAAACTTATCATTCGTACCGGCTTTCTATCCTTCTGCAGAGATCTGCCTCCTGCTTCGCAAATTATATCTTTAAAGAGAACCCATTAGTAGAGGTTTAGCAACTTAAAAAAAGATTTAAGAACTTTCTGCTTTGGATGCACACTATTTGATAGTGGTCTAATCTAAGTATGAAATGGGTAAAAAACATGTCAGGAATTATACTAGACATCGTAGAGCTGCTGCTTACTGCAGAGATCTATAACCGCTATCCAGAACTGGATGTTAACGACCTTCCAAAAAACATTCGCAAAAATTACTGGAGCAGCGTGGAAAAATCAGTTCCAAAACCCATAATAGCTTCATTTGTCAGGATCGAAAAACTATATGGGGTCAAAGACATCGAAAAAACTGTAAGGAATATACCTTTTATAACTGTTGACAGGTCACACTTTGAACTCCGCCTGAGCGCTTTTGAACTTGCTGCGGAATGGTTTGAAAAACAGGAAGGCTCTCTGGAGAAAATCGAAAACAACCCTGTCCTTGCCTATTATTTTGGAGAAATCCGAAAGCTAGAGGCTGCAAATTATGAAGCGGCAAAAGCAAAGATCAGGCCAAAGGAAGTCGACAGGGAATGGATAGAATCTCTGATAGCTGAAATCAGGAAAGAAGACAAGAGCGAAGAAATGCTTAAGCTCGTTGTCATTATCGCTCCTGAAGACGTCAAACAGAAGGTCAAGGACCTTGTGCTCACAGAAGAGCAGAAGGACGAAATTGAAAAAATCATGAAAGCCATCCAGCACAGGGAATACTTGCGGGAGATAGGGCTGCATGATATTGGTAAACTCCTGTTTGTCGGGCCTCCGGGTACAGGTAAAACCTCAGTTGCCCGTGCGCTCTCAGAACAGCTCTCCATTCCTTTTGTTGAGGTTAAGCTCTCAATGATTACGGACCAGTACCTCGGTGAGACAGCAAAGAATATAGACCGTGTTTTCCTGCTTGCAAAGAAATTGAACCCCTGCATCCTTTTCATAGATGAGCTGGACTTTGTTGCAAAAGCCAGGACTTCAGACGAAAATGCTGCAATTAAGAGGGCGGTCAATACTCTCCTGAAAGCTATAGATGAAATCAGCCTGGTAGACGATGGTGTCCTTCTGATTGCCGCAACAAACCATCCCAGAATGCTTGACAGCGCTGCATGGAGGCGTTTTGACGAAATAGTCCATTTCCCTCTGCCTGACCTTAATATGCGCAAAAATATTCTGGATATTGTTACCAGACACATAGAGGGGGACTTCGATACTGCAGAGATTGCGGCCCTGACAGAGAGTTATTCGGGTTCAGACCTGCGAATGGTTATCAGGGAGGCTGTCCTGGGTGCCCTTCTAGAGGAACGCAAGGTGCTTACCCAGGAGGACCTGCTGGGAGCAGTAAATTCCTTTGATCAAAGGGCAAACCTCAAGTCCGACGAGTACATAGGGAAGAAATCCTCATGAGACTGACTCTGCTTGGGACAGGGGATGCTGTAGGGACCCCTAAAATCGGGTGTAACTGCCCGGCATGCATTGATGCCCGTGAAGGCGGGAAGAGCCAGCGCCTTCGTTTTACTATCCTTGTGGAGTCTGAGCAGGGTAAAATCCTTATCGATACAAGCCCTGATCTCAGGCAGCAGTTTCTCAGGCAAAAGCTTTCGGGCATAGATGCCGTAATCTGGACACATGGTCATTACGACCATTACGCAGGTTTTGGGGAGTTCTACAGGGTTCAAAATAAAGTAAATGTCTATGGAATTCGAGAAACTCTGGACTATATAGACCAGTACGTTTCTTTTCTGAACCCCAGGTATCATTACGTAAAACTCTATGAACCCTTTGAACTAATCGGGCTTCAATTCACACTTTTTAAGGTTACGCACCCCCCGGTAGAAACACCTGCTGGAGTCATCATCCGTGACGGAGATGCCACCAAGGTTGTGGTTACCGGTGATACTAACCCGGATATCCCTGAAAAAAGTCTGGAGTTAATGAAAGACCCTGACCTTCTTATTGCAGACGCTATAGTCCCTCCGCACATCCATATCAAGAAACACATGAACTCAGAAGAAGCTATGGCACTCGCACAAAAACTCAATGCAAAAGAAGTAGCTCTTACTCACCTCAGCCATCTCTTCCGCCCCCATCATATTGAAACTATGTTTTTGCCCCTGGGATATGACGGGCAGGTCTTTGATTTTTAAAGAGGTCTTTGATTTTTAAATATTTCTCATTTTTTTCTTAAGAGTATTTTACTTAATTATTTTACTGAACTGAATTTTACTTAATTATTTTACTGAACTGAATTATTCATTAGTTGTAACTTTCGTCCAGCACTTTGATATTGACAATATTATACCTCTGGACCCAGGAATGGTAAAAGAAAGTTCGGCGTTAAATCATGTACTGCAAAATATTCAGTTTTGTAAAAATCCTTGATTTTACCAAAAATTTCGCCTGCTACCAGAAACAGGGATAAAAATGGATCTATTTCTCTATATGGACTGGCCTTTGAACCTGCCAATCAGCAGGTAAACATAATTCGCATTGAAGCATTAAGTTAATATTTATCTTAACATTTTTATTTTATGAAAGGAATTTATACGGTGTACAGACGTGAATCAGCATTACTTTTCTTTGGCTAATTATTATAAGTATTTCATAGGTCTTGACGGCATTATACTTACTTTCTTAATAATAAAGAGTTATCCAGCTGTTGTTAATTTAGAAACAAAAGCTGGCTTTCTTATTATGTTAGTAGGAGCATTTTGCGTGTTCATTGATAATTGGAACCGAAAATCAATAGCTTACAGATTATATGTCGAGCTATATGAAAACGAATACCAGGCTAATTCCGACTATAAAGCTGGTAAAGTATTTGTGAACTTAATTTTTTATGTAATCTCCATATACCTGGTATCTGGTTTGTTTTGTGCTTTCTGACACTTGCCCATAAGCTTTCATGAAGGAATTATTTAACCTGGGCGGGAAGTGACAAACCCGCCTGCCAGATTCGACGAGAGTACAGGCTTATCATACATTATTTTTTTAAAACAGTATACTCAAATTCATCGAATACCCCGCTAGCTTGCGGCGGGATGCGCCAGCACAACTTTGATTTTCTATTCTCTCTAAGAGGCTCCGATTTTTATATTAGTCACATATAAATACAAGTACATTCAATTTTAATAATGGGTTTTTATATTTTTCATATTATATATTGAATTAAGATAATATAAAAAGGGAGTGATACTTATGGCAGTAAGAAATCCAGTAGACCTGATCGCCCTTATACTCGTTATAGTGGGCGGATTAAACTGGGGGCTTGTAGGGCTCTTTGATTTTAACCTTGTAGATGCTATCTTCGGGGTAGGAAGTACTCTTTCGAGGATTGTGTACATACTTGTTGGGCTTGCAGCGCTTTATATGATCTATTTCACTATAAGAGCTGAAACGTATCAAACTCATGAGGCCGCAGTACATCACTAAGAAAAAAGATTGGAAAAGCTCCTTTCCAGTGTAATACTGTGAAAGAGCCTTAACCAGCCAGTGTTTTTTTCAAAAGGCTGGATATAGAATAAGATAAGATTATTTTTTGTAAAGGTTATTTTT
>DUGS01000208.1:744-2331 GCA_013331265.1 Methanosarcina sp. | reverse complement strand
TTAAATATTTTTTCTTAAATATTTTTTCTTATTTCACTTCTCTTTTAGAGTTTTCAATTCAGAAAGCACCTTTTCAGCATGTCCTGCAGCTTTAACGTTATCCCATACCTTTACAATTTTTCCTTCCGGATTGATAAGGAAAGTTGTCCGGACAGCACTTATAATATCCTTGCCCCTGAAATGTTTGGGGTGCAGGACATCATACATTTCATGTACTTCCTTTTTCTCGTCGGAAAGCAGTTTTATTTTAAGCTCTTTCTTTTCTATGAATTTTCTGTGAGACTCCTCACTATCCCTGCTGACTCCCAGAACGACTGCATTTTCAGCTTCGAACTCTTTTCTAAGGCAGCTGAAGTTTTTTGCTTCCAGGCTGCAGCCCGGAGTATTGTCCCTTGGATAAAAGTACAGGACTATCCATTTTCCTTTGAGGTTTTCAAGGCATGTCATATTGCCTTCCTGATCCGGAAGACAAAAATCAGGTGCAACCTGTCCTGACTCCAGTGATGTTTTTGCCATATTTTATTCCCTCGTAAGTCCGTACCGCATTATACGCGGTTCCTGAGTGAATACTTAAAAGTTATATGTCTTAATTCTATCATACAAATTATATTTTTCATGTATTTCTTATCGGGTTACTTTTTATCATATTCTTTGTTTTGTCCCTGACTCATGTCTTGTTTTTCTTTTTTCGGCTCATCCTTTTCTCCTCCAGGGTAAAACTGCCGCTTCAAGTGCAAGAATAGGACCTATAAGCCAGCCTGCCCAGAGTAAAAGCCCTGCAAGCCCCAGGATTAAGAAGTAAAATTGTTTCCGTATTGATTTTACACCATATCTTTCATCCTTCAGACTCAGGGTCAGGGCTATAATCCCAAGCCCAATGCTGGCAAGAGCCAGAAATACAGTGATGATTACTTCGTGAGAATACGAGCTTCTGCTCAGCGAAAACAGCATCTGGGATGTGAAAGACAGTCCTGTACCCAGGAAAAAAAGTCCTGCAAAAGTTCCTGCCCAGCGCGCAGGATTGAATCCGGCTGCAGCTTCTTTTTTATGTGAAATTGCCAGAATTCCGGCTCCAAGCGTCACTCCCAGCGGGAAGATTATAAAAGGCAGGCTCTGCCCTTCCCAGCGGTAGGTCCTTATCTGGTTCAGAGGAATTAACAGCCACTCGATAAGGGAAAAGCTTTCCCTGTATCCCAGAACAATTCCATAATTGCCCCCTCCCTCAACAGAACTTACTGCTGCATAGTACGTGCCGCTTTCCGGGACCTGGAAGTCTACCCGAACAAGGGAGTAAAAGGCACTAGGTGTAAATCCTTCATATGTCGCATTTATAGGCCTTTTTCCTGAAAATATCCTGGCTCCGTATCCTTCAGGCACTTCTACGGTTTTGGGTACCTCTCCTTCGTCAGAAAGCCCGGGTCCCATAATGACCAGGTCCGGAGTAAAAGTCAGGCCCTCTTTCCCGGAAGGGACGATCAGCCCAATTACGATTTTCTCTCCTTTTTCTACCTCAAAACTATAGTACTGAAGGTCTCCCCCTGAAAGTTGTCCGTAAAGGACTCTGGACTTTGAAGGGTTTTCGACTGG
>DUGS01000208.1:365-553 GCA_013331265.1 Methanosarcina sp. | reverse complement strand
CTTTGAAGGGTTTTCGACTGGAGTTGCTGTTTCAGGGCTTTTGCCTCCTTCTCCAAAAACCGGAACATGAGCAAACGCAGGCGTAAGCAAAAAATAGATTCCTGCCATTAAAATAAACAACGTGACGAAATATCTGAGTACCAACCTTTTCATAGACTATATTTTCATGTGCTGCCAGTAAATAGGTA
>DUGS01000208.1:0-176 GCA_013331265.1 Methanosarcina sp. | reverse complement strand
TCATGTGCTGCCAGTAAATAGGTATCAGAAGCTGAAGTTAGGAACAAAACCTCAGGCTTAAGTTCAGACTTAAAACTAATTCCAGGTCTAAATGGGTAAAAAATGAGTAAAATTTACTGCCGAAAGCCCTTTTTAAAATGCATTCGAAGTTTATCTTATGAGAATCTGGGACATAC
>DUGS01000181.1:2742-8331 GCA_013331265.1 Methanosarcina sp. | reverse complement strand
CTTTAGCTGAGTGGTAGTTCACTTGCTAGTCCAGTTATTTCTGCATTCACATACCAAACCCCAAAATTTTTAAAATAATTTATCGCCTCGACTACTTTTTAAAAGGGTTTAGAGGGTTAAGAGATTACTTTTTAGGTTGGTCAGAGTATTTTCTGCATATATCTGACAGATCTGTTTCATTAGACGGAGGTAACTTGCTTTTCCGAGTTTTGGTGCGGTGTAGGGAGAAAAAACTGAAAGACTCTCTAGGAGTTCAGGAAGGAATAAAACAGTTAATCAGGTGAATCCTATATCTTCATAATAAATATATTTAATTTGTGAATTTGCTGCAATTATTCGGAGTGCTGATTGTTTGGTTATATTTAGAACACAACTACTTTACCTGTAAAGCTTAAGTACAATTCTTTTCTTTGGCCCCTTGCTGGTGATGCTGCTGACACGCCGGATATATGTTTTCTTCATGATATTCAGAGCCGGAGCCGCAGGAAGAAGCGTTATATTTTCAGGGTGGATCCCCCAGGAAACTTTATCTCTTTCCTACAGGTCCAGGGGATTTACCGAGATCCGCATCTCTCCACTCTTTAATACTGTGTATTCTGAACCTGTTTTGTATCCCTCAAATGCATCATCAAAAATATTTAACAGCCCTGTGAGGTCTGCAACATGCAGGTTTCTGGGGTGATAGAAAATCTCTTCAGGTGTCCCGAACTGCTGGATTTCTCCTTTATATAAAATGAGAATTCTATCGGCTAAAAGGAAGGCTTCATCCAGGTTATGGGTGATAAACAGCAGGGGTATTTTCCTTTCTTTTCCCCGCTTTCAGATGCATAATAACGTTTTTTTAGCTCTATTTTAACATTCAAGCCTATACCTCAAACTTTTTCCGGTTGGCAAATCTCCCGGTCAATGCAATAGTCAGCATGGACATGAGAATCAGGATTAAAACAAGCACCTGGGCAAGTTCATTGTCACCTGCCTGAAAAGCGCTGTATATTGAAATCGACATCGTGTTCGTTTTTCCGGGAATATTTCCTGCCAGCATAAGGGTTGCTCCGAATTCTCCAACAGCCCTTGCAAAACTCAGCACCAGACCTGCCAGTATCCCCCTTTTTGCAAGGGGCAATGTTATTAAGAGAGCAGTCTCAAGCTCGGTCCTTCCAAGGATATAGGCGGCATATTCTATTTCCCTATCCACTGCTTCTATAGCTGCCTGTGCGGTTCTCACCATAAGGGGAAGGGAAACCGTATATGCTGCAAGAACTGCTGCCTGCCATGTAAACATGACTCCTGTCCCAGTCATTTTGAAAATCAATTGTCCTAAAAACCCGTTTTTTCCCATAAGGACAACAAGGATATAGCCAGTTACGGTAGGGGGAAGGACAAGGGGAAGAGTTACGAATAACTCCGCAAGTCTTTTTCCCCGGAAATCACGCTTTGCAAACATATACGCTATGGTTACGCCGCTTAACAGTACGAGAAGAGACGATATGGCTGCTATCCAGAGTGTAAGAGATAAAGGAAACCATATTCTGTCAAGCATAGGGACCATTTCTTATGCATTTATTTGGGAGTAAAACCGTACTCTTGCAGTATTTCCTGCCCTTCTTCTCCGGTTACGAAATCAACAAACTCCTGTGCGCTTTCTTTATTCTCAGACGAAGAAACTACAGCTATCGGATATGTAACAGGAGTGCTGACAGACACATTCGTAACTACTTTAATAGTTCCGGGCTCTGCAGTTTTTGCATCGGTCATATAGACAAAACCAGCGTCTACTTCTCCCCTTTCAACGTATGTAAGAACCTGTTTGACGTCTTCGGCAAGTATAAACTTATTTTCTGTCTTATTCAACAGGCCTGCTTCAGTCAATGCAGTACGTGTGTATTTTCCTACAGGAACAGTTTCAGGGTTTCCAATTGCGATTCTCTCAACCTGAGAGTCTGCCAGGTCTTCCAGGCCCGTTATATTAAAATCGCTGGTTGCAGGGGCAATGAGCACAAGTGAGTTCTGGGCAAAATCCTCTCTTGTAGAGTTATCAATAAGGCTTTTATTGGCAAGTATGTCCATGTTTTTCTCGTCAGCCGAAGCAAAAACATCAACAGGAGCTCCTCCTTCTATTTGCGCACGCAGGTTCCCCGACCCTGCAAAGTTCAGGCTTACGTCAGTTCCAGGGTTTTCGGTCTCAAAACGGGATTCCATATCCGTAAAAGCTTCGGTAAGGCTGGCAGCTGCAGAAACCATAATGGTTTCAGGTTCCTGCTCAGAAATTCCGGTTTCTGCTGAGACTGGGGTACCTGTTTCGTTTGTAACTTCACTTCCATTATCAGTACATCCTATTGCAAGGAATACACCTAATAACACTAACAGAACTAGCAGTTCTTTTTTCATAATTTCACCTAATCAAAATATTTTTGTAACAAACCGTTGTGGTTACTTAAACATAACGGTTCTTTTTGTATTTTAATAGTATAAGAAGATTCCCGGTGCTGGTAAAAGAAATGGTTTAAAGTATGAAAAAATATTTGAACTCAGGAAGCAGTCCGTGATTCCGAATAGACATTTGTGAACTCAGCACCAATTGTAATCATAATTGAGGAATAATAAATCAGCAGAAACAACCCTGTAATCGACCCGATAGCTCCATAAATACTTACAGGATTGATATATTCGAGATAAAGGCCCATGACATACTTGCCTATGGTTATGAGAATAACTGTTACCAGCGACCCTACAAAAACAGGTTTCAGGGCAAGCTTTGAATCAGGCAATACCCTGTAAACAAGCATGAAAAACAGCACAAGGATTAGAAAACTGGTTATTGAGCCAGCATAATGGGCAACAGGTGAAATTGGGAAAAATCCCTTAAGCAGGCTTGAAGCTGCATAAAGTACTCCTTCTACAATTACGCTGAATACCAGGAGCCCTCCAAGACCTATGACTATGAAAAAAGAGATGATAGCATCCTTAATAAAGTCTTTAATTGTATTGGGCTCAACAGGTTCGATATTCCAGGCCCTTTCAAGGAAATTCTTCAATTGCCTGAAAACATTGCTTGCAGTCCAGAGAAGGAGCAAAAAACCGATTAATGCTCCCAATGAGAGGAGATCAGCTTCAGGAGTGTTCTCAAAAAGTGAATTTATCATATTGATTATACTCTGATCAACTGAGCCCTGCATATGTTCGATTATATTTTCCTGAAGCTGTTTTGATTTTAAAAAAATGCTTCCTATAGATGCCGAAAATAAGAGAAGAGCAGGAAGGCTTAGCACAAAATAAAATGCCAGTGCAGCGCTGTAAGTCTGTGCATCATCTTCCATCCATTCCTTTATTGTTCTGGTAGTCAGATTTCTTATATATCCCAGGCTCATACTTTTCCCTGATATATAGTATATTAAACTTTTATTAAACATCTGTTATTAAATTCTTACAAAACTTTAGTTTCTTTCACAGAAATGAACAATAAAGACATTAACTGGTAAGAAAAGTAAACTGGTTAAGAGGGGGGTAGCCATTGATTAAAGTAAAAAGAGTTTACGAACAGTCGTCCGATCTTGATGGGCTCAGGGTACTTGTGGATAGGCTCTGGCCTAGAGGCCTCAAGAAAAGTGAAGCAAGTCTTGATCTCTGGATAAAAGAAATAGCTCCTGAGAACAGGCTTAGGAAATGGTTCTCACATGATCCCGAAAAATGGGAAGAATTCAGGAAATGCTACCTTAAAGAATTGGAGCAAAAAGAAGAATATGTGCAGGAACTCCTCGGAAAAGCGAGAGAAACAGATATTACCTTGCTGTATGCTGCAAAGAATGAGGTTTTTAATAATGCCACAGTTCTAAAGGAATACCTGGAATCCAGATTAAAAGTCCAGTAGCCTTGTAATAAATAAATGGGCCGGCACCTTCAAAAAGAAGGATGCCTGTCTTTTCCTGGGACAAAATTAAATTATGATGCAAGGGTTTTAAGTGCTTCAGGGATGCGGAGGCTAATATTATACCTGATAGTCTTCCGAATCTCGCCTATCATTTTTATTTCAGTGCTGTCCAGAATTTTTGCTCGGTGGACAATAAGGAGATATCCGACTATGAAAGCCGCATACTCCCAGGCTGCTCCTGAAAGCGGAATTACTTCTTTTGCAACAAGCATTGATGCAGTCATGCCGGCACAAACAAGGGTCAGCTTTCTGTACATCGATGTGAAAGGGTGCATGTTCTGCTTCTTCCAGGCCCTTAAGGTCATTAAGACTTCTATCGATGCATAAGATACTGCAGTCCCTATAGCTGCACCTACCATGCCGTATTCAGGTATGAGCACGAAGTTAACAACGGCATTAATTACTGCACTTGCAACCGAACACTTCATCAGGAAATCAGAATCTCCGGATGCCAGTAAAGTGTGGTAGTTGAATCCGAAATATGAGTTTGCTATGAACCCCATGGCAAGGATACGGAGTGCCGTTGTACCGCCTACATATTCCGCTCCGTAGAGTTTCGTTATAAGAAACTCAGGATACACGAATATCAGTGCAAAGATAGGGAATGTGAGCAGGAAGCACCATTTGGTCATTACCGCATATATCGAACCGACCGGTTTAGTTTTGTTCAGGCCCCACAGCTTTGATGCTACAGGGACATACACATAGCCCATGGAAGCTATTACCAGGGACAGGAACCCTACAATAGGGTACACTGCATTGTAAACCCCTACAACCTCAGCTGACTTGAAATAACCGAGCATTATGGTATCTATCCAGCTCATGAGGTTTAGCAGAGTTGCAGTTATCAGGAGCGGAAATGAATACCTTATCAGCTGTCTGGTAGGCTCGCTGAATTTAAATTTAAATTTCCGTTCCGGTTTAATTGGTGGCTTCTTTATAAAGTACACAGACATTATACCGAAAGTAAAGACCATTGAAAGCAGGTCCGCAAATACGACGCCTTTCAGGGAAGCGCCTAAGAATACGGCGGCTGAAGCAAATCCAAGCAGGGATACCGGCCTTATGATGTTATAGAAGTACATGTTAACATTCGTGCGGTCGAATCCTCTGTAGATCGCTACTGTTAGGTTCAGGAGTATGGTGAACGGAATTGCAAAGATGAGGATCTTGACCACGGACAGAATTTTGCCCTGTGCATCAAATCCATCTCCTGCCAGACTTTCGAACAGCGAAGGTGAGACCAGGATGGCAAGCAAGCCTGTAATCAGACCCATAATTATGGCTGATATTATTAGTTCATGTACCTTTTGTTCCTCCTGCCTACCTCTGAAAAACGCAATATATCTTGGAACTCCTTCGTTGAGCCCGAGAGTTGCAACCGCACCTGTGAGTGAGATTACCGTAAGTGCAAGGGAATATGTGCCGAAGTCGGCTGGCGAGAGGTGTGATGTCATTACTTTTTTAATAAGGATGTCAAGGAGCATCCCGATGAAGGTTCCTGCAAGTATCACACCGGAACCTCCCACTATCCGGTTAACCGATTCATTAACTGACATAAGATACCCCGCCTTAGTCTCTGTTTTCCGGGGCTTTAGGGCAAGAACGGAGTTTTGATGCCCTGCCAGTTATGACTGAATAACTCTCGGTTAGCTGGTTAA
>DUGS01000181.1:1411-2535 GCA_013331265.1 Methanosarcina sp. | reverse complement strand
AGATAGGGTACTGGCATTTGATGAATTAGAATAAACACCGGGTTGGATATAGGGTTTCATTTTAGGGTTCAGGGTTTCAAAGTCTGATGTTTCAAATTCCTTGAAACATCTGTAAATCTTAAGTGAATCGTTGTTTCTGTCTTTTTGCTCGATTTCTTGTCCATTTGCTCCAGGGAGAGCTAAGACAAGGTCTAACTGGGGTTTCTCATTAACAATCGACATGGTTCGCTTACGACCTTTTGGGTTGGATTGAAGGTAGGTCTTCGATTGTATGGGGCTTTAGTCCAGGTAGGGTGTGGTCGAATCCCGGGTTGGGTTTCCCGCTGGATTCGGTTTTGGACTGAGCGTCTGAGCACTCAATTGTAGATGGACTTCATGGCCTGGAAAATTATGGGTTGGTTGGATCTTCTCAGGTAGGGCCCCGTGGGTTTGGTTAGATCCTGGTAGGGTCCCGATTGGTTGGGATAAATCGGGATTAAGCTTGAATCAAAACCTTATTCAAAGCTGGCAGTACCCTGTCAGGTTTTCTGCCAAATTGGGTTCAGGGTGGGTTTTTGCCGGTAGCTTTGGATCTCGCTCACCGGCATCTTAAACGGGCAGTTTATTTTTCCATTTTCAATGGATTTCAGCAAACCCGTTTTTTGAAAGCTGCTGCCTTTTTTTGCACAACGGCTGCTTAGGGATTCAAGCCATTGCCTCAATGCATCAGCAGCAGGTTTAGACGCCTGATAGCTACTGAAAAGCAGCAGGGTACGTTTTGTAAGCTTGATATTGTTTTTCTTAAAATCGGAGAAAATTTAACTTATTGAATTTCATTATAAGTTTCCCCAAATTTTATCAGGAGTACCTGATCGACTAAATATATATACATTTCGGAGTGAGGTATTCATTATCATAATCGGGTTAAACTGGCACCTGATAGAAAAGTCATTTACAATGTACTTTTCTGAAGGTCCGGTTGAAGGCTGGTTCCAGGGATTTGAGCTGGTATCCATGAGGCAAATTTTAGAGCTCTATTCTGGCTCAGTTTCTGAAAATAATCCCTAAAAACACGGCATCAATACCGGAAAAACTGATTTGCCTTTTCCGGACATTTCTAAACTTATTCTTCATGTCCACTTATT
>DUGS01000181.1:864-1201 GCA_013331265.1 Methanosarcina sp. | reverse complement strand
TCTTCATGTCCACTTATTCTTCATATCCACTTATTTCTCATGTCCGGATTTTCGAGTGCAAGAAACCTCGTTTTCTTACCTTTTTTGGTTGAAGGGCAGGATGACAAAAGAGACTTTTCTCCTGAAAAGCAAATTAATGCAATAAAACTACAATAATATCATAAAAAAAGAATAATTCCAGGTATTTTCATACCTGAAATGTAAAAAGCTGGAGGAAAGTTTCAGCCATTTTTCCAGGCTAATACTGACTTAATCCATTCTGCAAGCAGGCTGGCCATTTTAGAGAGCATTGAAGAGACATTACTACCTGTACTTTTTCCCTGCCCGGAAATCTGTT
>DUGS01000181.1:333-643 GCA_013331265.1 Methanosarcina sp. | reverse complement strand
AGCCGCCGTACCTTTGCCTTCCGAATCCTGCAGGTCCGCTGAACGGGTTTCCGGCCCGCCGAGTTCAGTTACATTTTCGGCAGAGGAATTCACATTGCCGGTTATTGCAAAGAAGGAGAAACCCGAGGTTTCGGCTGTGAAATACGTACATTCATCATCTTCTCCTGTACGGTTGATTGATAGCTGTTCCCAGGCTCCGTCACTGTACCTGTTAAGGGCTATGGAAGAACTGTCTATCCCGTTTTCCTTCATCCAGGTCTTTTCAACCTTGAAGCAAATTTCCGGATTTTCTATGTTTTTCGAAGTTGCA
>DUGS01000181.1:0-135 GCA_013331265.1 Methanosarcina sp. | reverse complement strand
TTCTATGTTTTTCGAAGTTGCATATCCGCTGTTTCCAACCCATATGTTAATGAACTTATAAACCTCGCCGGAAGGAAGCCCTGAAACAAGTGTGGATTTATTTTTTAATTCCTCAACAATGGTTGTGGTCTTGCC
>DUGS01000023.1:18440-20605 GCA_013331265.1 Methanosarcina sp. | reverse complement strand
CTAGTGTCGTGACCATTTAATTATTTCACATAATACTTTGACATTTTCTCATCTGCATTCTTCCTCGTAAACTTCCATTCAATTTTCCTTTTGTGTTCATCCCTTCTCTTTGTCCATGAATCCACTTCATGTTTAAGTGTCTCCATGTCCCCAATCCTTCTTCCTGTACATTCGATATCCATCACATTAATCTCTATTTCTGCAGCATTGAGCCAACTTGCATGTTTTGGCGTGTAATGAAACTCTATCTTGTCCAGGATCTGTTTTGCTTCCTCTTCGGAGAATGTTTCGTAGAATGACTTTTCTTTATGGATATTGAGATTATCCGTAACCAGTCTGATGACTTCTGCTTCAGAATATTTTTCGGTAACGAGAATCTTCATGAATCGTGCAAAATCCTTCATTGTTCTCCTTTCTGTTACCTGAGTCACCCTTTTTCCTGCTTTGAACTCTACTCCGGAGTTTCTAAGATCTTCAAAAATAAAGGCTCTTGGCTATGATAATTTGAAGTCTAATAAAAAATTAATTAAGTTTATACCTTCAACTTGGGATATAATTCCCAAGTTGAAGTTTTGTAAATATCTCAGCAGTTTCTTTGTTCATTTCCTCAATGACAAACTCTGCATTTTTTCCTTCCTTTCCCTTATATACTAATCCCATTCTTATCTTTTCGAGATTATTGGTCAACTTTTGAATTGATATCTCCTGATCATCGATTAAATGAAGTAAATAATTGTGGAGCAGTAACCCCATAACACAGAGGAATACATGAGCTCTGATCTTCACATCCTTTCTGACATATACAGGTTTTACCGGGATCAATAACTTGTCTTTCAGCCACTTAATATCCTCTTCAATCATGTTTCGGGAATCATACATGTCCACAATTTCTTTTGTTGCAAGATTTTCCTTATCAGTAAACACAACAGTTTTTCCCATCGTTAAAATAAACTCTTTTTCCTGATCATCATTTAAACTGAAATTAAGTTGTAACTCTCCCTCTTTTTCAACGACATTGTAATCAAAAAGACCCCTATATTGCTTTGGAATTGTATCAACAACACGGTTCATAAGACCTTTTGCGGTCATTTTTCTTCCTTTTCCTTTATGGTTAAGTTTTGATCTTAGTTCTTCAATTTTCTCCAGAATGACGGCTTTTTTTGTTTCCCATTCATGCATCTGTTTTCTTTTTGTAGTTTCACTGTACTTTATTACTCCAGTGAACTCCTTTTCATACCAGACTCCTTTAATGCGGTGAGCTTTTACGACGTTCTTTTTTCCGTTCTCCCATTCCTCCTCATAACAAGACAAAGAAATCTGGAATAGATCCTTACACATAGACGAAGGTAAAGCCCCAACAACATGCATTTTATCCAGAACATGTTCGAGGTTATCTGTGGAGTTCATCCCTCGATCAAAAACAATTGTCATCTCTTCGAGAGGAATTCCTATTTCTTCAATACGTTTACAGATGTTGTCGATAAGGTCTGAGAACAAAGTCGAATCTGGTACATTTGCTGGATATGTAATTGTCTGGAAAGGGATGTTCTTGTTTGAAGTTGTTAAGCCGACACCTATGAGGTTCTTATCATACCGTTTATCTTTAGAGAAACCTTTTTTTGGAAGGTTTTCTCCATGCTCAATGTGAGTGTAAAAGTTAGTCGTGTCAAATGTTAGTTTAGTAGGCCTGATACCTTTTTGAATTAATGTTTGGGAAACATCTAATTCGATTCTTCGAATCGTTTCTTCATCCAATTTTTCCATGTAATTAAGGAAGTTCTGACTTGAGAGTTTGTACTTTGGATTCCAGAAAAACTTGAGTAAACTCCCCTTAAAATATTCATCAAGAACATTCCTGCTGAGGGCATGTTCGGATCTTCCGATGATGATTAAAAGAAGATATTCTGCAGGAGTAAGACCCATAATGTTTTTCCTGTCAATGTGTTTGTTCAAAGCTTCTATGAGTCCTACATCTTCAGCTGCCTTGAGCAAGGCAGCTGGTTTCCCGAAAGAATATGAAGCTATCCTTGTTTCTTTTGCTTCCATCATGAAATCATAAACCTGATCAGCAGTCCCAACGTACTTTTGAATTGTTTGAACAATTTTTCCATCAATTCGTTCATTCTTTATGACGTAAAGATATTTATGGCCAGATATAGTTTTGA
>DUGS01000023.1:3035-18176 GCA_013331265.1 Methanosarcina sp. | reverse complement strand
ATCAAATATGATACCAATTCTGGGAATAATTAATTAACTTTTGTTAGACCCTACAAATTTCAAGCCGCAAGATACCACTTTTGGTCAAAAAGTATAAACTCCGGTACTGCCATGAATATGTTTGCTGTTCCATTTCTTACATATTCATAATCATATTTCTCTGGGCATCCGGGCTTCATAGGAATGCTCATTCTCTTGTCCTTAAGCAATTGCTTAGGTTTCTCGTCAAGACATACAAGAGGTTTTTTAGGGTCGTAATCCTCTTCGTATAGATTAAGAATGTCATACATCCTGTCTCTATATTCGGAATCAATCGTCTGAATGCACCACATCCTTCTTAACCAAGGCTTAGTTTTGCTTTTTTTAGAATAAGCCTGACACTCTCTTTACCTATAGTTTCAAATCCTTCTTTTTTTCTCAGTTCTTCAGTAAGCAGAGAAAGCGACCATCTCTTGCTTCCATCAGGAGAACTGCTACAAGCTAAAGCGATGACTTCTGCAACATGTTTTTCAGTGTATTTCATAGGTTGACCAGATCTTGGTTTGTCCGAAAGAGCATTTGGAAGACCTTCCTCAATGTATCTTTTCCTTATATTCAAAGTAGTATTCCTGGAAACACCTAATGTTTCCACTATCTCGGTAATTCCTTTTTGCTGGTTTGACAGGAGGAGGATACGGGCTCGAGTTAATTCTCTTGCACTTTTATGTCCTTTTCTCACAAAGTCCATAAGGAAACTTACCTCATTATCTTCAAGTTTAATCCGTAGCATGAAGATCTAAAGAGATTCAAAGCTTATAAAGATGCGCAAAAATTAAATGGTTAAGACACTAGCAGTTCCTTTGCCTCGGTAATTGTTGCAGGAACACGACTGATCCAGAATGACTTTCCTATATTCTTGATATTATTGTCTGTGTAAAAGGAACTATCAGCGACGTAGTACACTTTGCTTTCAGGTCTTAAAACTGATTTGAGAGACTTGATTGCTTCCAGAATTGTGTTTTTGTCTGAAGCATTTCCTGAATGTGTATTCATGAAAAGAGGTATCCCATGCTGATTAACAATCAAGCTCAGTACAAATTGTTTGAGATCCCATCTTCCGTTTTTGGGAATTCCAAAAGTAATATCTATAGATTCAGTTTCTTCGTCTTCATAATCCCCATAAACGCTGACACTTGTAGTGTCAGCGTGTAAACAGTGGACAGGAATAGGTAGACGAGTCATAATGTGAAGGGCAATTTCCGTAAACAGTTTTGTAGGGCCGTATTTTACGATTCTATCAAGAGTCTCTCCGATAGCATATTGATTCAGGTCTTCTCTTGTTACACCGTCTCCAAAAAGCCTTTCAGTAGAAATGTTTTTGAAAAAATCAGGAAACAGGTACAAACGTTGCCCTATGAAACCAAGACCATTGAGTACCATGGCAAGTATACAAACTGAGTGAGGAACATTATGATTCCGTTCTTTAGGAAGTTTCTCATCGATCAGTTTGTCAACTTCAAGTTCTCGGAAAACTCCAGCCATAAGACCGAGGTGACCTAAGAACCTTGTACGTTTTAAGGAGGATTCAACTCTTCTGCTGCTGTTTTTCTCTGCCATGGAAAGATCAGGAAAGAGATATAAAATTAATGATATTAAACTATAGGTTTACCTGTGTCAAGGCCGGTGAATAATTCCTCATTTTAGCCGGATTAAAATTCCCCAATTTCCAATCCTTGAGAAAAGCTCGAGGATCCTAAATAATGCTGAAAATGGAGGTGCGACAAGAAGCTGAATTATGGATTGCTACAAGCTATCCTATTTGCTCAGGATATCCCTATTGCAGCATGCATTTTGGTAACAAAATTGTGTGAAGCCTGCAAGACAACGTGGAAAAGATCAAAAACCTAATTTGATCAATCTGCAAGGGAAAGACTATCATGGAGAAACGAAAGTTGAATTATCGTAAGGATCGTAATCAGCGACAAGTGAAATGGGTTGATACACTTGAACCAACAGGTAAGGAACCGGATTATACTGGCTCTCCGAACGGTATAATGAGCAAACAAAATGTTCCCGGTCTACAGATAACTCCTAAAATGGTCATATTATCCGTAAATTCAGAACTTGGTAAGTCCCATGTGCTCCCACAATAAAAAAAAAGGTAGGAATTTCGCGAGAAACAACAATGGCACAGGGGATAAAGGAAACGGTAAAAAGCGAATGGCATTCTGTAATGGAATGCATAGAGGTTCAAAATTTGCCTTATCCCGAAAGGGAGCAAACTTGCCGTAGGTGTTCTACTACATGAAAGGAAGCAAACTTATGAATGCAGGATACTCAACGACACCATTAGGTGAGAGGCTTGCAGACAATTCAACCCCGGTCAAATGGGAACAAATCAAATGGAAAACAGTAGAAAAGAATGTTAATAAGCTGCAAGCCCGGATTGTAAAAGCAGTTAGACAAAATAAGCGGCACTTAGTTAAACGACTACAATACTTGCTTACCAACTCTTTCCATGCCAAATTACTGGCAGTAAAGAAGGTGACACAGAACAGAGGTAAAAGAACAGCTGGAATCGATGGAGAAAAATTGACAACATCAAACTCCAAGATGAAAGCTGCTCAAAAATTATCAGATAAAAAGTACAAAGCTCAGCCATTGAGACGGATCTATATTGAGAAACAAGGAAAGAAGAAAAAACGCCCATTAAGCATTCCTACAATGTACGATAGAGCAATGCAGGCACTGTATGCTCTTGCTTTAAATCCAATAGCAGAAACTACAGCAGATAGAATATCTTATGGATTTCGTAAATATCGAAGTTCACAGGATGCACAAGCTCAAATATTCACATGCCTGAGTAAAAGAAACTCTGCTCAATGGACTCTTGAAGGTGACATCAAAGGATGTTTTGATAACATAAATCACGAATGGCTCTTGAACAACATTCCTATGGACAAGTCAATATTAAAGCAATTCCTTAAAGCTGGTTTTGTCTATAACAGACATCTGAATCCCACCAAAACAGGTACTGCCCAAGGTGGAATTATATCTCCAATTTTGGCAAATATCACATTGGATGGTATGGAAAATGCAATAGCAACCAAATACCATTCAAACAAGAAGGGAATTATCAACAAAATCAGATATAACCTTCATAAAGTCAATTTTGTAAGATATGCAGACGATTTTATTGTCACTGCTGATTCAGAAGAAGTAGCTAAAGACATTGCTGATATTATCAGACTATTCTTAAAGGATAGAGGACTGGAACTATCTCGTGAGAAAACCCTTATTACTCATATAGATGATGGATTTGATTTCCTGGGATGGAATTTCCGGAAATACAATGGTAAACTCCTAATCAAACCCTCGAACAGATCTATTGAGACAATCACACAAAGTATAAGCAACGTGATCAAGAAAGGCAAGGCTTTGTCTCAAAGTTCTCTCATTAAGAAACTCAACCCTATTATTGTTGGATGGAGCGAATACCATCGCTCAGTAGTTGCTAAAGAAACGTTCAGTAAGCTTGATTTTAGATTATGGAATATGCTATGGACGTGGGCTAAAAGGCGACATCCAAACAAATCTCACCAATGGATAGTAAATAGATATTGGCACAGATAGGGTCAAGGAATTGGGTATTCTCTGCAGATGGATATAAACTCAAGTCTTTTGTAGATACGAAGATTATACGACATCCATGTCTAAAAATGGATAAGAATCCTTATGTAGACAAAGAATATTTCAAATCGAGAACAAATTATCTGAGAAAGCAGAAACAAATGCTGCCAGGGTAACTATCACGGAAAGTCTAACAGCTGCCCGATACAGAAAGGGTTATAGAACGCTTGAGCCGTATGAAGGGAAACTTTCACGTACGGTTCGTGCGACAAGAAGCCAAATTGAGGATTGTGAGAAATCACTACTTTATCCATTCGAAGTATCCCTATCCCAACATGCATCGCCGGTAACGGCTTTGTTTGAAGCTTGGGAGACAACGCGGAGAAGCATTAAACCTGCATATGACAATCTGCCAGGGAAATGAGGCTATGGAGAATCGAAAGGTGAATCACCGCTTGAGGGATCATAACGTGTAAGTGCGAAATCAGGTTGTTACGCATGACCAAAAGGTACGAGACATGGCCTTAATGGACGAACCGACATTCAGGTGAATGGACATTTATGTCTCTGGTCTAAAGGTGGCTCCTAAGGTCTCAATAAATATCCTCCATTTGGAACTTGGTAAACCGTATGTGTTCCCCTTGGGTAGCAAGGTCGCGAGACCAAGCAATGACACAAACGGCAGAGGATGTGATACAAAGCAAAAGCCTGTTTGTAATGAGCAGGATAGGGACTTGTGTCCTGACGTGAAAACGTGCTGACTTATCACGGGTGCATCAAGCAACAGAGAGTGATTAATGTGAATGTAAGATATCCAGAGATGCCTAATGGCACGGGTCTTACAAACAGAGAATTAAGCAGTCAATGGAACTCCATTGATTGGTCTATTGTTAGTGAAACTGTTAACAACCTTCAATCTCGACTTGCAAGAGCAGCCAAAAACTGCAATTGGTTTAAAGTAAGGAAACTCATACGACTTCTGATGCATTCACATCATGCCAAACTACTTTCAATCAAAATCGTCACTGAAAATAAAGGAGGTAAAACTTCTGGCATTGATGGGATCCTATGGACATCGGCTGCTGTCAAAATGAAAGCAGCATATAGTCTTACCGGTAAAGGTTACAAAGCAAAGCCCCTCAAACGAGTGTATATTCCCAAAAAGAACGGAAAAATGCGCCCACTAAGCATTCCTACACTGTATGATAGAGCGATGCAAACTCTTTATGCATTAGCAATGAGCCCTATTGAAGCTTCAACTGGTGATTTAGCTTCCTTTGGTTTCAGAAAATTTCGATCTACCAAAGATGCCTATGCCTACATGCGTATTTGTCTTAGCCGGAAAAACTCAGCAGAATATATCTTGGAAGGAGACATCACGTCATGTTTCGACATGATTAGTCATGACTGGCTTCTTAACAATGTGCCAATAAAGAAATCAATCTTGTCACAATTTCTAAAGGCAGGATATTTCGAAAATGGTAGATTATTCCCGACTGATAAAGGTACTCCTCAAGGAGGTCCTCTATCTCCGATACTTGCCAACATGGTCTTAAATGGATTGGAGGCTGAACTTGGAAGAAACTTTTATGCACAAAAGGATGGACAAATCAACAAGAAAAGCTGTAACAAGCATAAAATCAACTATACCAGATTTGCGGATGATTTTGTGGTAACAGCAGATTCTGAAGATCCACTTCTGAAAGCTAAAGAAATAATCTCCATTTTCCTTGAACAACGTGGTCTCTCTCTTTCCGATGAGAAAACCACAATAACCCATATCTCTACTGGTTTCGATTTCCTCGGGTGGAACTTCCGTAAATACAATGGAACATTTCTTGCCAAACCCTCTAAAGGTTCACAGAAATCGGTCATTCAGAAGATAAGGGAAATTATCCATCAAGGAAGAACTTGGTCTCAAGACAGACTCATTGCTACTCTAAATCCTATTATCAGAGGCTGGTCTCTCTATCATAAACATGCAGTGTCGTCTGATGTTTTCAGCAGACTTGACCATACTTTGTGGTGTATGCTATATGCATGGGCTAAGCGACGTCACCAAAACAAAGGTAAGAAATGGATTTACCATAGATATTGGCATAAGATTAGGAACAGGGCATGGACGTTTGCGACAGGTAAACTAATACTCGTATCCTTTTCCAACACCAAAATTGGACGTTTCATGATGGCTCGTCTTGACAAAAATCCTTATTTAGATATGAAATATTTTAAAGAGTGGCGTAAACGAAGACGAAACTTCTTTCCCGCAACTCGACAATCGACTCTTGATCAGTTCTTGGCTGACACCTGAAAAGGTAGAGATGTGCCAGAGCGGAGTAAAGGGAAACTTTTACGCTCCGTTCGTTGGAGAGAGAGAGTGAGCAATCGCTTTCTCTTATCCTACTACGATATGCAGGCGGACGGCTGGAGCCTTGACGACAAGCGGAGCCCGCTTCTGAGCGAGGAAAAACTGGGTCCTGTTCCATCAGCCAGGCTTTCTGAGGACGAGCACGCCAGAAATAACCTTCCTGATGTCCTTGCCCGCTGGCAGGAGCGCAATGACGGCGAGCTCAAACGAACCCGAACCGAACAGAGCTTCTGCGTGCCAAAAGCGGACATCGCAGCCCAGGGTTACGACCTTTCCCTCAACCGCTACAAGGAAGTTGTGCATGAGGAAGTGGAATACAGAGCCCCGAAAGAGATACTCGAAAGCCTCGCAAAGCTGGAAGATGAGATTCAGCAGGGGATGAAAGAACTGGAAGGGATGTTGAAGTGAACGGGTCGAGGAAAGTTCCAATTGGTGATGTGGTTGAATCTACAAAAACGTGGAATCCATTGCGCTCTGCTTCAGATGAAGTATTTAACTACATAGATTTGAGTGCCATTGATCAAGATTCAAAGTTGATTGTTGGAGTACGTGAAGTCTCATGCAAAGAAGCACCTAGCCGTGCCCGTCAGCTCGTCGGTAAGGGTGACATAATTGTATCCACCGTCCGACCCAATTTGAACGGAGTCGCTCAGGTTCCTGAATACTTGGATGGTGCAACAGCTTCGACCGGATTTTGTATATTACGACCACGTTCCTCTCTTATTGATGGACGTTTTCTTTTTCATTGGGTAAAATCTCCAATATTCATTGCTGATATGGTGAACAAGGCAACAGGAGCGAGCTATCCTGCTGTTTCTGATCGTATTGTTTTAGAATCAATTTTGCCTCTTCCTTCCTTAGAGGAACAAAAAAGAATTGCAGACATTCTGGACCATGCGGAGTCTCTTCGAGCTAAACGTAAAGCTGCCCTTGCCCAGTTTGATGAATTAATCCAATCAATTTACTTCGATCTCTTCGGCGATCCAGAGAGTAATCCTAAGAAATTTCATATCTCCGCCCTAGCAGAAATAATCCAGCTAAGAGGAGGTTTTGCTTTCAAGAGCAACGACTATGTTAATGAAGGAATTCCTCTTGTGCGAATTGGAGAGGTTAACAGAGGAAATGTGGCTAAAGAAAATGCATGTTTTCTTCCCTATGAATATAAAGACACTTATTCTCAGTTTATTGTGAAGCCTGGAGATATGTTGATGAGCCTTACAGGAACAACCGGTAAGGATGATTATGGTAATGTTATTCTCTTGAATGACACGTTTGACCTGTATTTTCTAAACCAACGAGTTGCGTTATTTCAATCTGATGAAAACGTTCTCGATAAATATTATCTTCTTTACTTTCTGCGCCATCCGAAAGTCAAAATTAAGCTTACCGCAAAGAGTCGAGGCATCCGTCAAGCAAATATCAGTAATGGAGACGTTTTGGAGCTTAAAATTCCACTCCCACCTCTCTCCCTCCAAAAGGAATTTGCTCGACGTGTTGAATCCATTGAGAAATTAAAAACAACTCACAAAGCCTCTCTGGCAGAACTGGAAGAGCTTTTTGCCTCTCTCCAGTACAGGGCTTTCAGGGGTGAGCTGAGTACGACCTCTAAAGCTAATGAACAAAGCTTCGAAGGAGTAAAGATATGACCAACTTTGCCTTTCTCGAAGCCGAATGGCCTTCTCTGTATGAGGCAGCCGATAAAGCCTCAAACACAGTTTATCCTGACCCTCGCGCTGCCTGTTTTTACGCACGCAGGGCTCTGGAACTGGCTGTACAGTGGATGTATAAGCACGATTATACACTGCTCCTGCCGTATCAGGACAATTTGAGTGCCCTTATCCATGAGCCCACATTCAAGAAGGCTGCGGGAGAGGCAATCTTCAACAAAGCACGTGTCATTATCCGGCTTGGAAACCAGGCCGTGCACAGCAACAGCACAGTCCTGGTGGAGGATTCAATAACAGCAGTGCGTGAGCTTTTCCACATCAGCTACTGGCTGGCACGCACCTATGCCAGAAAAGAAAAGCCTGAGCCGGGGCTGATTTTCAACCCTGAAGACCTTCCAAAAACTACAGTCCCGAAACAGACGATAGAGCAGCTCCAGAGCCTTGAAGCCAGCCTCCGGGAAAAAGACGAAAAACTCTCTGAGCTTCTCGCCGACAAATCCGCACTGGACGACGAACTCAAACGCCTGCGTGCCGAAGTCTCAATAGCAAAAGAAGCATCAGCCCTGCTGCCGGACACCCACGATTATTCCGAAGCCGAGACCCGAAAAAGCCTGATTGACCTCCTGCTAAAAGAAGCCGGCTGGCCCCTTGACAAAGTTCAGGACAGGGAATTTGAAGTCTCAGGCATGCCGAACGAAAGCGGAGTCGGCTTTGTAGACTACGTCCTCTGGGGCGGCGACGGAAAGCCCCTCGCCCTTGTCGAAGCAAAACGCACCACAAGAAACCCTCAGGTCGGCCAGCAGCAGGCAAAACTCTATGCCGACTGCCTCGAAAATCTGTTCGGGCAGAGGCCGGTTATTTTCTACTCAAACGGGTACGAGCACTGGATCTGGGACGATTCCAGCTATCCTCCAAGGCAGGTTCAGGGGTTCTACAAAAAAGCTGAACTTGAACTCCTCATCCAGCGGCGCAGCAGCCGCAGGCCCCTCTCAGAAGCAGAGATTGATTCCGCAATCGTAGAACGCTACTACCAGACCAGAGCCATCCGCCGAATCGGAGAAGCCTTTGAAAAAGACAACGACAGAAAAGCCCTCATAGTAATGGCAACCGGCGCGGGAAAGACCCGCACGGTCATCGCACTTTGCGACCTCCTTATGCGCTGCAACTGGGTCAAACGCGTGCTCTTCCTTGCCGACAGGGTAGCCCTTGTCAACCAGGCGGTAAATGCCTTCAAAAAGCACCTTCCCGACTCCGCACCTGTGAACCTTGTCACGGAAAAGGACACCGATGGTCGGGTTTTCGTTTCGACCTATCCGACAATGATGAAACAGATCGAAGAAATAAACGGTGGGCAGCGCCGCTTTGGTTCAGGGCACTTCGACCTTGTGATCATTGATGAGGCTCACCGCTCGGTCTTCAAAAAATACAAAGCTATTTTCGACTACTTTGATTCTCTCCTTGTGGGCCTTACAGCAACTCCCAAAAATGAAATCGAACGCAATACCTACAGTCTCTTTGACCTTGAACCCGGCGTCCCCACCGATGCCTACCAGCTCGAAGAAGCCGTAAAAGACGGTTTTCTGGTCCCTCCAAAAGCGGTTTCAGTGCCCCTGAAGTTCCAGCGCCAGGGAATCAATTACGACGAACTCTCCGAAGAGGACAAAGAGCAGTGGGAATCTCTGGACTGGGGAGACGAAGACGGAGAAATCCCTGAAAGGGTGGAAGCCGAAGCCGTCAACAAATGGCTGTTTAATAAAGACACCGTGGACAAAGTCCTGGCACACCTTATGGAACGGGGCCTGAAAGTTGCTGGCGGTGACCGCCTGGGCAAGACCATCCTCTTTGCCAAAAACCAGGCTCACGCTGAGTACATCGCCGACCGGTTCAATGCAAATTATCCGCATTTCAAGGGTGAATTCGCCCGTGTAATCACTTTCAAGACCGAATATGCCCAGAGCCTCATAGACAATTTCTCTATCAAGGAAAAAGCCCCTCAAATTGCCATCTCGGTGGACATGCTTGACACCGGGATCGATGTGCCGGAAGTCGTGAATCTGGTGTTCTTCAAACTGGTGCGTTCCAGGACAAAGTTCTGGCAGATGGTGGGACGCGGTACAAGGCTCTGTTCTGACCTTTTCGAACCCGGAAAAGACAAACAGTTCTTTTACCTCTTTGATTACTGCCAGAACCTGGAGTTCTTCAGCCAGAACCCGGAAACCACAGACGGTTCACTCGGCGATTCTCTTGGCACACGTCTGTTCAAATCACGGCTCGAATTACTCTCCGAACTGGACAGGAAACTTGCATCTGACACTGGTTGTGAAGTCGGTACAGAGGCCAGGGAAATATACGGTGAACCAAAAACGGAAGCTGAAGTTCGCCACTTGATTGCCGAAATACTGCACAGTGAAATTGCCTCTATGAACCTGGACAACTTCGTTGTATGCCCCAAAAGGCGGCTGGTCGAGAAATATTCAAGTCCCAAAGCTTGGTTAAAGCTGTCCGGGGAAGACCTCTCCGAGCTTTCCCACGAAGTTGCAGGCCTGCCCTCGCAATTGCAACCGGAAGCCGAAGAGGCAAAGCGTTTTGACATCCTTGTCCTGAACCTTCAGCTGGCTTTACTGCGCGCCGAACCCGCCTTTGAGCGCCTGAGAAACCAGGTAAGAGATATTGCCGGTCTTCTTGAAGAAAAATCTGCAATTCCTATGGTACGCGACCAGATGGCCCTGATTCTTGATGTGCAGACTGATGAATGGTGGGAAAATGTTACAACTCCCATGCTGGAAACACTTAGACGGCGCCTCCGTGACCTGGTAAAACTTATAGAAAAACACCGCAGAAAGCCTATTTACACTGACTTCGAAGACGAAATGGGCAGTGAAACTAATGTTGAATTGCCTGGCTTTGCTGCAGCCGGAGATTTCGAGAAGTTTCGTGCCAAGACCCGGGCTTTCCTTCTGGAACATCAGGACAATACCGTCATCCATAAACTCAGGATGAACACGCCATTGACTGCATCAGACCCTGATGAACTGGAAAAGATACTTTCTGAAAGCGGGCTGGGAGGGCCGGAAGAAATTACCCGTGCCAAAAAGCTATCAAACGGGCTCGGCCTCTTCGTGCGCTCACTGATAGGGCTGGATAGGGAAGCTGCAAAACAGTCGTTTGCCACATTCCTTACAGGCAAGACTCTGACTGCAAACCAGATAGAGTTTATAAACCTGATTATCAACCACCTTACCGAACACGGAGCAATGGATGCTTCACTTCTTTATGAATCACCATTCACAGACCTTACACCCCTGGGACCTGAAGGGCTTTTCAGTTCGGATCAGGTAGACGAGCTGATTGCAGCACTGGAACAGATTACAGCAACAGCACTTGCTTCTCTGGGTTCACAACAAATCACTGCTTGAGGATTTTTAAGCTACTTCAGAGAACAATGAGCAAATTATTGCAGTATATAACCATTAAAATTTAAAATTAAGGTTGATATTTCGGCCGCTCATTTTCGAGGAGAGGATTCCAAAAATTATGAAAACTTAATTTAACTGGAGAAAATTTGTGCCAGTGGCTCTTTGTGAATTCTTGCTTATCTCCATCAAAACGCGAAAACTTATATTCTATTCGCATTTACTAGAAAAAACTAAAAAATTGTTCGCATTAATTTCTTTTTTGCTACATTCTTTTTTTGCTACATATTACAATATTTTTGCATTTTGGAAAAGGCCGGTCGCTTCTGGCGACCGGTGAGAGCCCCGGTACTTGAAAATCAAATTTAGACCCGTTTTCACGGTATTTGTACACGAAAATATTGGGGTACTGAAGTTTCAAGTTTTGAATTGGGATCGTGTAAATAACGGCAAGCTGGCGTGAATAATAATATTTATAATCTCATTAAGTGTATCCACAGAGCTGATGGTAGAAAAACTGGCTGCAGATAAATATAGTGTGCCTGTTGAACGCATTTTCCAGGTCCACAAATCACCCTGCAAAGCCGTTCTGGCAATAACCGGAGGCGGGGCAGAGGTTATTGGAGAACTGCTCCGCCACGGCAGCGGCTCGGCAACTGTTCTGGATGCCGTTGTCCCGTACAGTACAGATGCAATGGACCGCTTCCTCGGCAGGAAACCTGAGAAGTACTGCTCGGAAAAAACTGCAAGGCTGATGGCGATAGTCGCTTACCAGCGGGCATTGGAACTGTCAAAAAGCTCTGGTGGAACTGCAGGGCTGGACGTGATAGGGATCGGAGCGACCTGCAAACTCAAGGCTGCAAACGAACGGGAAGGCAGGAAACACGAGGTCCACGTAGCTATCCAGTCAGCCTGTAAAACAGGGGTCTGCACCCTTGAACTGGCAGCGGACAGGACACGGGAAGAAGAAGAAAAAATCGCTGCACTCCTTATTTTTAATGTGCTTGCCCGCCACTGCGACGTTCAAGAAATCGATTTGCCGGATGGGATCGGGATGCCGGAAGGAACAGGGACCGGTATTTGGACCGAAGAAGGGGAAAGAGAAAAAGTTATTGAAAAATATGCCTTGGTTTCCGGGGTGGTAGGAGATCTTCTGAAACAGCAGAGCCGTAGCCAGAACAGCTCTTATGAAACCCGGGGGATAGCAAAGATTAATTTTAATAAAGCAAAAGCTCCCAAAGAAATAAAACCTGAAGAGATTAAGCTCGCAAAACCTGAAAAATCTGAAGAACCTGAAGAACCTGAAGAACCTGAAGAAATAAAACTCGTATTCTCCGGCTCTTTTGACCCCTGCCATAAAAACCATATTTTCATGGCAGAATGTGCTTCGAAGAAATATAATGCGCCCGTCCATTTCGAGATTTCCCTGACGAACGTTGACAAGCCGCCCATAGATTTTATCTCACTGGGTCAGAGGCTTGATTCGTTAAGGAAATACAAAGATGAAGACTTCATGGGTGGGATTTGCCTGACCAATGCACCGCTTTTCCTGCAAAAAGCCGACCTTTTCCCAAACAGCACCTTCATCATCGGGGCAGATACTTTTAACAGGCTGTTTGACGCAAAATACTATGACTGCACAGTAGATACGCCCGCCATTTTAAGGCATTTTGAGGAAAAGAATGTACGGTTCGTGGTGTTTCAAAGGAAATCCGTCGAAATGTCCGTCAACCCTGAGATTCTCAAGTTTTGCGAGATTGTTCCGATGGACAAATACGAAGACGATGGTACGTCGTCCACGGAAATCAGAAAGAGGCACAAAGAAGCAAAGGAATAAAACGGAAATTTGAAGTGAATGAAGGGGAGCAGCTTTCACTGGCAAAACAGGGACCATGCACATCCGGGTTTATAGGAAAAGTCACTATGCTATTTTTTGTATGAGATTGGATGTTAATTTTATCTGTACTAATAAATAAAATTAGAAATATTAGTTCCAAATGCTTATTTTTCTCCGCGAGCATATAAACTTAAGGACAGATGATTGAGAAAAAACTTTAGTAAGCAGCTTTCAATGTTTTACAGTAGTCTGAAGCTTCTGACAATTATGCGAAAGCCGATTCTCAGTAAATTGGGGGGAAAGTTACGGAGAATGAAAAGCCGGGAGTACACGATATCGCTTACGTATGCATCTCTGATATGCACCTCGGAGAAGAAGACAGCCTTCTTACCAACGTTGAAGGTGGCAGCCTTGAAACGGGTAAAGCAAGCGAAATTATGGTCAAACTGGTTGATTGCCTGGAGAAAATCATTGGCCAAAACGTAGACAAAAATAAGAAACCTACCCTGATTTTAAATGGGGATATCCTGGAACTGTCTCTTGCCCAGACGAATATCGCAGCTATGACTTTTGACCGGTTCCTGGAACTTATCATAAAAAAAGAGGACCCGTTATTCGACAGAATTGTCTACATCCCAGGAAACCACGACCATCACCTCTGGGAACTGGCACGTGAAACGCAGTATACTCGCTATATCCGAAGGCACCCGACAGACGATCTGCCTTTTCCCTGGCATAAAACCCCTCTTTGTTTGCCACCCATTTCCTCGAATAAAAGAATTTGTTCCGAATTTTTAAACTGTATAATAGAGCGTCATTCTCTTCCTGCGTACAAAGGGATAAAACTGAATGATAGTATCAAGATAGAAGTCGCTTATCCCAACCTGGGCCTATTTTCCAAAGATGGAAGAAAATGTGTATTGTTTCACCACGGGCATTTTGTGGAAGCTACATACCGGCTGATGAGTTTTTTAAAAGCAGCTGCTCTTGGAATCGACCGTGATATGCCTCTTGACGTCCAGATGCTTGAGTCGGAAAACTTCGCCTGGATTGACTTTTTCTGGTCCACTATGGGAAGGTCCGGAGACGTCGGAGAGATTTCCGAAACCTTCTACGAACACCTTAGCAACAGGGATCAAATGGAAAAATTAACATCCGAAATCGCCCACAACTTATCAAAGAAATCTAATATATTGTCTCCTCTTCCCGAAAGCCTTAAAGCAGCAATCATAAAAAAATTCCTGAATATATATATCTGTGGAGGACTCGTCTCTAACTGGGAAAAGCATCAGGACCGGGGTGCTATGGGAGAAAATACTGCCAGCGGACTGCTTCTGTACCTGAAAACCGCATGGAACCAGATCAACGAAGAACAGGAAGGAAATACACCTTCCGAACTGACCTTTATTTTCGGACATACGCATAAACCCTTTGACCTGTGCATTCCTCTCACCGGAATACTGATAAACGGTTTAAATACAGATGTAAATATCTACAACACAGGGGGCTGGGTTGTTGATGAAGAAAAATGCAACGAAAATAAAGGTGCATCAATAGTCTTGCTCGACAAAGAGTTGAATCCTCTGGCACTTAATATGTATAAAGAGACCAGATGCCCGAAAACCAGCTGTGTGAATGTCAAATACAGTAAAACAACTAACAACCCCATCTATAAGAATATAGAAATAATGGTACAAAATAATAAAAAACCCTGGAGTGATTTCTCAAATATAGTAGATAGTGAGATTGAACTGAGGAAAAGAGCCATTGAGTGCAGACTTCAGGGACTCTGATCCGACCCCTGAGCTTGCAGGCTGAAGTACTCCGTATTATTCCAGCATCCATTTCCATACCGAGTTAATAACTATCCTTTTCTTTCCCCCGTCCCTTCCTTCTACTTCCATAACTCCTTCATCGTCCATGGTGAGGATAAGCCCTTCGTTAAGCCCGAATTCTTCCATAGCTGCCATAAGCCCGAGGACCTCCCGTTCCCTTGCCGGACCTCCAAAGCAGACCGAGACCTGAACTGCAGCCGTTACAGCCAGACTATCTTTTTCGGTTATAAGGAAATCGCATTCTCTCCTGTCGCGGAAATAAGAGACCTGTTTGCCCTGCCTGAGAAGCTCAAGAAATACAAGGTTTTCAAATCTTAATCCAAGACTGTCCGGGTAATTGGGAAATACTGACTTGAAGAAACCCGTATCTCCAGCGTATACTTTACACGGGACTTCTTTTCCGTATTCTTTT
>DUGS01000023.1:0-2813 GCA_013331265.1 Methanosarcina sp. | reverse complement strand
TTTCTTTTTCTCTTTCTTTTTCCGTGTTTTCAGATAAGTGATTAAACATGGGGACCCGGTACAGCAAAAAAGCCTCTTCCAGATAGTCCAGATAGTTGCAGACAGCATCTTCGCTATCGATCCCACTCGCTCTTTTCAAAGTATCCAGGGAATATTCCGATGCCATGTTCGAGATCAGAAAGACTGCAAGTTTTTTCAGCCCTTCAGTATCCTTAATATTGTGCTTGTCAATGATTTCTTTCTTCAGAATTTCCTCAAAATACTTTTTGGAAAGCCTATTATCACCGTTTTTAATTATATCGGGAAAACCACCGTTTTCAAAATAACGCAGGAACAGACATAACATTTCGTCACACCGGGTAGGTGTAAGAAAGTTCGGTTTTGGAACCCTGAGCCCTTTCAGGGTGAGATATTCTTTAAAGGAAAAAGGTGGAAGTTTTAGAATTCTTATTCTGTTTGCAAAATGCGAAGAGATATTCTGACTCATGAGGCCTGCAGAAGAAGAGGTTATAAATACTCGAGCCCCATCTCTTTGAAGCCTGTCAACCCAGTCCTCCCAGCCAGGGACATACTGGATCTCATCAAGGAAATAAGAAATAGGTCCTGAAGACCCTTCTTTATCAGCTTTTTCTTCATTTTCAACCCCTTTTCCATATTCAGATCCTTTCCTGCAAAACTCAGCTGCGATTTCCTCGATTTCCTGAAGACCTTCAGGTCCCATACCTCTAAATCTGCTATCTTCAAAATTAATGTAAACCTTAAAACCCGGCATAGGGCCTGCAACCTGCCTCAAGAAGGATGTCTTGCCTGTATGAAGCGGGCCATAAATTAAATTGATCTCACGCCCGTCCAGACAGGGGAAAACAGGAATGCTGCGACAGATTGTATCAGGAGGGGTTTGGAAAAAGGTTTGATGGTCAAGAACCAGGGGAAGAAGTTCAAGTTTTTGCATATGATCAGAATAGTTTGTGAAGTAAAACTATATAGTTATTCTGGCAGAGACTTGATCTCAGAAAAATCTGGACATATACTTATCCTGAAAAAAGATAATGCAGACGTATTTCAAACTTAACGACCTAATAATCGGATTTGATACATATATAGGTGATCTATGGCGGCAAAAGTAAAACTACTTCATATATAAAATATCTTTCGAATATTGATTATAGCGAGTATACTTAAAGGAGAATAATAAAATTGATATAAAATATATAGTTTTTATTAATTATTTTTCCCAAAAATTTTAGCCCGGGAATTTTAATCGGACTATCAGTCCTTTTTAGGCTCATATACTGTTTTCTTTTTCCCGCATCTTGTGCACACAAAATATTTTTCCATTACATTTGAGCCATAGATATTCAGTCCTCCACTTCTTTTCCATTTGTGAAGTCCCAGGAAGCACAAAATGTTTCTCTGTGGAGTTTTTCCGGAAATTCTCGATGGAGCTTTATACGCCAAGTAATCACTCCTGTGTTATCAGTGGATCTTTAGAAAGTGGTAGAGTAAGGCTAAAAGCCTTATATTGGATGCGGTGGAAAGTCAAAAGACGGATAATCGAATAGAGACGGATAATCGAATAGTATAGATTCGACTGATACCTCACATGTATCCTCACATGTATCGCATGATACGCTTCAACCTTATGCGATACCCGTCTGCCTGACAGCTGTTTTTGTCTTTTCTACCATTTCTGCTGACCTTTAACTGTTATTTACACTTTAGGTTCAACTTTCAACTTTTTTTCGATTTCCTACATCCACATAAAATTCAGCATATCCACAATATAAACAAACATACACTTTAAATTCGCGCATGGGACCTGTAAAATAGCATTCGCTATCAGATTCATAACCTATACGTTCTCCAATTATATGGCCTGTATCAAGATTTTCGCTTCCGCATTTTGGACATTTTCCCTTTTTCATTTTGCATTACCCCACGTAATCAATGAGATCTGGCTTTGTAGAAATCCTCAAAAGTGCCTTTACGAAAAAGTAAATAATCTGGTTGTAAAATTGCCCCTTATTTTTTGCCCCCACAAAAAAATGAATATTTCATATTCGCATCTAATTATTATATTGTTATCGAATAATTAGATTTTTTCATCAAATAAATATTTTAAATTTGTTGAGATCCCATTCAATTAGCAACCGTGTCCGTGGGATTCTCCGGAAAACATCCTGTATCAGACAGGGATGTAGTAATCGAGACGTTGAACGTTCAGGGTAAAAGGCATAATAATGTTTGATCTAAATCTTTGGTCGTCCAGCTTTACATGGTTGATATTCTTGAAAAAAAACAAGTCTGACTCATAATCCTGAATTTTGACCTTTACCCCTACGACATACCGTGTCGCTCTTAACAAAATTGATTTTATCTTATATTCTTTCCACGGTTATTTTCCTTTTCAAGAAATATGAAATATTTATCTGACCCGTACAACATCACTAACTATACCGAGTCATTTTTGTCCCGCTCGACGAAGGAGAGCGGTCTGTCCAAAAAGCAGAAACAAAAAGAGAAATTAATAGGTAATTTTCAGAAGAAGAAAACAATTCAAACGAAAAGGAATAAACTATACAGGAGCTCATCCCAAACCCAATTTTTATCTTCAAATCTATAAGAATTTCAGAACTATTTTTCACAACCAAAGACCCATTTATTGTTCCAAATTCAATGTTTAAAGACTCATTTTAGAGTTATGGAATAGGCTCCAGAAAAATACTCTCTTTCACTTCATTTTTATTTTACTAATTTCAAAATTTTTCTATTTTTTTCTTCTTTTTGGGAAGAGCCGCCAGACAAGCTGGCGG
>DUGS01000061.1:6427-13033 GCA_013331265.1 Methanosarcina sp. | reverse complement strand
TGTTCTTATCCTGCATGTGTTCTTTTCTCGGTACGGATTATTTAGCTATTTTTCAGAAATTAAAAAGTTCATTTCACCAAACCTGAACTTATGATATTTGAGCAGGAGATAGAATTATTACATAGTAAAAATATATAGACTACCCAGTCATTAGCTTTTTTGTTAATCGCAGTGTAGAGAGAAGGTGAGAAGTATAAATCGGCATGATAAGAGGTTACACTTTATAATTATATTTACAACAATTATTTTTTTTAGTACGTTGTTTACAGGTATTGCCTCCTCAGAAACCGTAGTAAGTATATCGCCGCAAAAACAGTCTGTCGAAGAAAACCAGAGTTTTTCAGTCGATATATATATTGAGCCGGACACGCCCATATCCGGAGCTCAGTTCGACTTTATTTTCAATAGCACTCTGGCAAATGTCAAAGATGTACAGGAAAAAAATGTATTAAGCCAGACAGGCGCAGCTACCATATTCAATGCTGGCAGCATTGACAACGTAAAGGGCACTGTTACTGGGGTTTACAGCCTTATCCTTGGAAAGGACGCTGCAACCAGACCCGGAACTCTTGCAACGATCAACCTCGTATCAACCGGAAGGTCAGGCGCATGCGAACTGCACCTTTCAAACGTTATCGTAAGCAATTCAACCGGGAATGCAATACCTATAACAGTTAAAGGCGGCAGTGTATATTTAGGAGATACAGAAAATACTGACCAGATAGACAGCGGCTCTAAAACCTCAACTGAAGAAGTATCCGGTGGCGGGGGAGGAGGTATCGCCAACGGGGAAAGTTATGAAAATATCAAATTAAAGGAAATATCAAAGGTATTTGTAAGCAAAGATACCACAATCTCTTATCAATTTAAAGATATAGAAAATCCTGTTACGTATGTAAATTATACTGCCCTTAAGAATGCAGGTTTTATAACAACAAGCATTGAAGTCCTGGATAATACCTCATGCCTGGTTTCAGATGAGCCTGAGGGAATAGTGTATAAAAACCTGAATATATGGGTAGGAAAGAACGGTTATTCAACTGAAGAGAACATAGGAAACCCGGTAATCAATTTTAAAGTAAGCAAAATCTGGCTGGAAGAAAACCGGATTCAAGAATCAACCATAAAACTGAACAGATACCACTTAAATGCATGGAACCCGCTGCCCACCGTAAAAACAGGAGAAGACTCTGAATATATATTCTTTGAATCGGAAACTCCGGGATTTTCTCCGTTTGCAATAACAGGCCGGAGTTCCCAATTTGCATACGGTCCGAAAAATCAGGCCGCGGACTCAAAAGAAATCCTTACCCCAGAACCTGCCGCTAAAGAAAAGTCTGAAGCAGCCATTTCTTCTGAAAAAGAAAAACTCCCTGATGAAGATGACAGAGAAGGCCGGAATTATCAGGCACCAGCACCTGGTATATGTGGAGCCGGGACATTATTCCTTGCTGCACTGATGATATTCAAAAGAAATAGAGAGCCAGAAGAAGATATGGAGGAAGCTTAATATGAACTGAAGAAAGCTTAATCTTACCATTCTGTTTTTAATTATTTACACCCTTCCAGGGACCATAATCCCCATGATACAAAAAATTGTGGTCAGCAGAAACATTGCATAGGTTGCCTGCTTTTCAGTTAACCTGTAGTAGTAGGGCAGGACCCACTTAAGAGTAAGAGGATTTGGGACTTTCAGAGTGCCGTCTTCTCTTATTTTTCCAAACTTGACATGCGGGTATTTTTTAATTTTCCAGTAAACATACATAAGGAAATTAACCGTATGTGGGATAAGCATAATAAAACCGCTTATGATAAAGCCCTGGATAACAATAATAATCCCGATAGCTGCCCCTACGGTAAGTGACCCAACATTTCCCCAGAAAATCCTTGCAGGGTACTGTTCGTAAAGATAAAAACCAATTGTAGCTCCTGTAATGGCAACAACGGATATTATATTCTCAACGTCATTAATCAAAACCGACTTTATGATCAGCGAAGCAAGAACAATTATGGCTAATCCAGAAGAAAGCCCATTGTACCCGGAGTGCATGTTAACGAGATTTGACGTGACCAGCACATAGGTAGGGACAATGAATTGCAAGTAAAGGATTCCAAGTTCCAGATCTCCAACACGTGGGAGGGTAACCGCAGTGTGAGTCGCATATTGAATCAGGGGATAGGAACAGTAGTACATAATCAACAGCTTGGATGCTCTTCCAATATTGATCATATCATCAAGGATACCAAAAAGCCCGAATAGTGCAATGACAATCATTGCGACATAGTTTGTGGATGTAAACTTGAAAAAGAGGGAGTTCATGGAAAGAGAAAGCATTGCAATCAGCAGAATTGCAGTTCCCCCACGGTCTGCCACCATTGGCTGATTCTTTTTATAAACATCCCTGGCTACAATATTGTTTTCGGTCAGCTTCCTGATAAAGTACGGCATTGAAACTGCAGTTACTATTAATGGAACAAGGAAATTGCTTGTAAACATAATGTTTTGAAAGAACGAAGCTGAACTCAATATCATTTTTTACTTTCCCTCACCATTAAATATCATATTCTGACGCAAAACCAAAGCTTAGATTTTAACCTTAAAAAACCAACCTGAACCAACCTAAACTTTTAAAGCCTAATAATAGAAATACTTATCGAAAATATTAATTAGAAGCTGTTTCTAGCTCGGGATACAGAACCACTACAACGAGTTTTGAGACTATTCAAATGCCCTTTTTAAATACAGACCAGAAATTCGCAAAATAAGTCAGAGATTATTGTTCTGATGAGTTATTGTTCTGATGAGTTATTGTTCTGATGAGTTATTGTTCTGATTAACTGCAAACCGTTCATTAAAACAAAGAGTTTAAATCCCGTAAATCTCATAAAGTTCAGAGATAAAATGTTAAAACTTAAGAAATCCCGTTTTTTTATCATAATTACCGTTTTATACGCGATTATGGTTTTTTATTTATCAGTTAGCGCCAGCATAGGAGATCTCAAACATTTCCTCAAAACGGGTCTGGGCTATCCAATTAGAGATATCCTTCTTGCCAATGATCTCTCTTCTGTGATGGAATTTTTGATTGCCTCACTACATGCTGTTCAGGGTGCGTCCATAGACCCCGGACATGTAGGGATTTACTTTGGACTTGGAGTCCTACTGTATTTTGTACTTTTAACTTCAAAAAAACCAACACTTATGAGATACTCAGCAATCTGCACAGTATGCATTGGAACTGCTTACGGCATATTGAATGAGGTATTTCAGAGTTTCCTGCCGTACCGGACTGCAAGTGTGGCAGATGCTATTTCAAATCTCATAGGGCTCGTACTTGCACAGATTTTCGTAATCCTTTTTGTGCTGGCATTAAAAGCGGTCATGAACAAAAAAAATATTGAAGGGCCAGTAGATTAAAATTAAAAAGTGAAGATTAAAAAATAGAAAAAATGAGGCCCTCACTTTCCCCTTACTTTCCTTCACTTTAAGAGAAAAAAACTCTGGCTTTCCTCTGTTTAACTTTCCTCTATTTTCCCTCTTCCCATTTCAAAAGCCCTGACATTAATCTCGATAGTTTTCTTCGGCACAAGTGCCTTTACACTCTCAAGCAGGGCTTCTTTCGGAATTGGTAAGTAACCAGAAACTGCCCCGACCATTACAACATTCATTGCAAGCCTGCTGCCGGCTTCATAAGCCAGTTCATTAGCATTAACGGCTTTAACCACATATTTTTCAGAAAGGACATCAAGGATTTCCTGTACATCAGGGTACTTTGCAAGGCCTGAAGTAACGGTTACAGGGATTATTGGATGCATGTTTACTATAATTACTCCTCCGTCCTTCAGGAAATCGAGATACCTGACCGCTTCCATGGGCTCAAGGGCAAGCATAATATCTGCGCCCTTTTTAGGGATCATTGACCCGAGATCAGTTCCCAGCCTTATATGGTTTACAACCGAGCCTCCGCGCTGCGCCATGCCATGAGTCTCTGCTGCCCGGATAGAGAGCCCTGAAACGACTGCGGCTTTTCCAATGATATCCGAAGCGAGAATTGCACCCTGTCCGCCGACTCCCGTAATAAGGAGGTCGAGCTTCTTTTCTCCTGCTCCATCGCTCATCTCTTCACCTCCCTGATAGCGTCAAACTTGCATATCTGCGCACAAACCCCACATCCACTGCATAGGGAAGTAATTATAGCGCATTTGTTTTCTTCATCAAATTCGATTGCCGGACAGCCAAACTTAATGCATTGCTTGCAACCTTCGCATTTTTCAGGATCAACGGTATACGGGACCCGTCTGATCCCTGCCCTTTTGCCTGAGATCACGCAGGGCTGTTTTGCAATAACCACGGCTGTCCCTTCAAAGTCCTTTGCGGCTTTGAAAGCTTCCTGAGTCTCTTCAAGCTTGTAGGGGTCAACGACAGTTACCGATTCAACTCTCATAGCCTTGCAGAGTTCTGCAAGCGAAACCTCAACTGTGGGCTCTCCTGTAACTGTAAAGCCAACTCCGGGATTTGGCTGATGGCCCGTCATGGCTGTGATCCGGTTGTCAAGAATAGTAACCGTAATATTGGCTTTGTTGAAAACCGCATTCAAGAGAGAGTTCATACCTGTATGGAAAAAGGTTGAGTCCCCAATAGAACAGCAGATAGGCCGCTTTTCCCCTGCATGGTAAAGCCCGGAGGCTATACTTATGCTTGAACCCATACAGAGAGTGGTCTCAACAGTCCCGCTCTGGATTCCAAGAGTATAGCAGCCGATATCACTCGGGTAAATAGCATCATTTCCAAATACCTTTTTCATGGAATAGAAAGTTGCCCTGTGGGAACACCCTGCACAGAGAGCAGGCGGGCGCGGGGCAAGTTCAAGGGAAAGCTTTTCAGAATCGGATTCAATATCCAGGTCAAAAGCTTTCTTCAGGGCATCAAGGAAAGCGCTTATGTCCAGTTCTCCTTCCCGCGAAACAAAACCACCTGTTTTTCCGAGAATAGAGACTTCAAGCCCGGATTCCTGTGCAATCATTTTTACCTGTTCTTCGACAACAGGTTCAAGCTCCTCAAAAATGAGGACTGTTTCGACGGTCTCAAGCAGTTTCAGGATAAGCTTTTTCGGGACAGGATAGGTCCCTATCTTCAGGAAAGAAACTTCAAGCCCGAGTTCCTGCAGAGCCTCTTTTGCATAAACAGATGCTATACCTGCACCTATTACCCCCAGCTTTGCCTCGGATTTGAGCTCAAGGGAATTCCAGGGGGATTCTGCAAGTGCATCCTCCATTGGCTCCTGGATAGAAAGGATACGGGTGTGGCGGGAGCGGGCATTCTTGGGCAGCATAACCCAGCGGTCGAGAAGTTTTTCGAAATGAGGAGCAGGTTTTTCTACAGGGATTTCCCCAAGCTCAATATCTGACTTTCCATGTGAAATCCGGGTAGTCGGCCTGAAAATTACAGGAATTTCGAACTTTTCCGAAAACTCAAAAGCATAAGGAAGCATATCTTTGGCTTCCTGGGGGGTTGAAGGGTCAAAACAGGGCACAAGGGCAAACTGGGCATAGCGCCGCGTATCCTGCTCATTCTGGGACGAGTGGCAGGAAGGGTCATCAGCAACGATTGCAATCAGCCCGCCTTTTGTGCCTGCATACGCAAGGGTCATAAAAGGGTCAGCTGCAACATTTAACCCGACGTGCTTCATTGTCACGGCAGACCTGACCCCTGCCCAGGCAGCTCCGACTGCAACTTCCATTGCAACCTTTTCGTTAACCGACCATTCTATATGGTAGTCCCGGTCCCCGCGGGAGGCAAGCGTGTCTATAATCTCCGAAGAAGGAGTCCCGGGATAGCCTGCAATAACCTGCACGCCGCCTTCGAGAAGCCCACGGGCAATAGCCACGTTTCCAAGCATATACTCACGCGTTATCATAATCAAGATCTCCACATATTAAACAATAAAATGCAACTGTAATAACAGTTTAAATCCAGTTCTCTGTCAATCAGTGTTAATAAATCAGAAGTCCAGGGAAAGACAGCTCTGGTAAACAAAACCTGCTGTCTGCAAACTAAGTGAAACTTTTGTATTATTCAAATAACACGATCAATAATATACTTTCGGATCAAAGGTTAATTGTCAATTCATAACAGAAGATGAAAGGATAGAATTCACATATTTATTAGACACTTGAATCACGTGTTTATTAGACACCTGAGAATTGATGCAGCACCAGAGAGTTCTTTCAGATTTTTGAAGTATTTTCAGTATCTGTAACCACATAAATTATGAAATACTCAGTCCCGAGACTCTATCAAAAAATACTTTCACCCTGCTTGGCGGAGGTTAATAAGCACAGAAGTAGTTTTTAGGGATAGAGGTGAATACAATGGAAGAGATATTCAAAGGATTGGTTGAACGCGCTCAGTACTATGAACAGTTTGAGAGCTTCAGAAACACGGCCATTTCCGGGAAAATCGGGGAAATATCCGGAATGAACCTGAGAATGAAAGTTTCAGTACCGAACATGTAAAGTTTCAGTACCGAACATGTAAAAACAGAGCTGAATCAACAGTTGTATTGTGAATAATGTATCTTGAGTCGTATTAGAATAATGTATCTT
>DUGS01000061.1:4957-6220 GCA_013331265.1 Methanosarcina sp. | reverse complement strand
TTGTATTAGAATAATGTATCTTGAATAGTAAATCAAATAGTAAAAGCTGCAAAATCTCTAAAAAGGCGGAATGTTGAGATTTGCTTCTCAACAAAAAAATCAAAAGAATAAAGGAAGAGGAAATAGAAAAAAGAGAAACATAGCTAACAGAACTAAAAAGTTAACAAGATCAGATAGATCAAAACGGAAATTTAATTGAGAAGAAGCAAGGGTTAAATGCAAAAAATAGAGGAGGAGTGGGGGAGATATAAAATTATTGATTAGAATCGAAGAGGAACAAGAATAAAATGGAAGGGACTTTTCTTTCAAAAAGAGAAGAAGAAAATATAAAAAAATAGAATCTGGAAATTACTTTTCTACCTTTTCCACATCTTCCTTAAGGTCCTGACCCAGTTTCACATTATAGAAGTCTCCACTAGCAGGGAGCTCCATTAAAAATGTTCTGGTGATGTCAAGGGAAGCGTTTCCGGACTCAATTTAAAGTCCAGCACATGCACGCCTGCACTTCTGTCATCTGTGATGAAGTGAAAGTGGTATCCCGGCACATTTACACCTTTCACATATTCGGGAGTCCTGAATCCTACAAGTGTGCCGATTATGTTTTTGAATTCAAAGACGGACTGGGTGGATACCGCATCTACCAGTTTAGGGTAAGGTTTTTCCTGACCGGGTACACCCCGTGCTTTTACATAAGAGAAATTTCCGTCAACCTGGACTGCATAAAAGAGATTTTTCGAAGGAATATTAAGGTCAAGAAAAACTTCAAATTCGGTAAGGTTTGCAGGTTCTTCAAGCCCATCAAAGGTTCCTATACCAAAGTCTTAAGGGTTTCAAGCTCTGCAACCGGTAGAACTCCATCGTAAACGCCCTGGAGAAAGGCATCGATTGTTGAAACCTGATAGAGAACTTCAGAGTTGTCCCCGCAGCTACCTGAATTTGAGTTCTCAATGCCCTCAATATTGCCCTATATTTAGGTAGAATTTCAGTAAAACTGGTGCAGTTGGAAAAGAAAGTAACTAATAAAAGAATAAAAACAATTAGAAAATTTTTGGCGTTCATTCGCTTTCCTCGCAGAATTCTTCTAAAAAATAATTATTCAGAGTTTTATAAATTTTTTTGTTTAGTATAGAGAGAAACTCGCAAATATTTATATGATAGAAAGCTGAAGTACTGTATGGGAAAGGGAATAATTATGGACGAATATTTTGAAGATCTTTTTGAGAGAGCACAGTACTACGAACAGTTTGAATTTTTTAGAAGAGA
>DUGS01000061.1:3929-4569 GCA_013331265.1 Methanosarcina sp. | reverse complement strand
ATCAGTATTACTCTTGCCGGAGCTCCGTCCGCGTCTATAAGAAGGGGCAAACCAAGGAATGTATATTCCCCTCCATGACCACCTGCAAGGTTGAGCCCTACAAAGAGGGTCATGTTATTGAGAAGAAGCTCATTAACCTCTTTGTTCTTCAGGCTTGCTTACTCTCAGGTAATCAAACCCCAGGGTTTTAACTCCGGCTTCGACAAGGTATTCAGCTGCATCCATTTTCAGGTGCACGTAGTTCTCAAGGAATTTCACATATCCAAGGGTAGAATTTCTTGTCTTAAGAAGTACTATGTCCCCAGGGTCAATTTGAAACCCTTCAAGGTCCTGCCTGTGGATCTTTTCTTCCACATGGACAAGATCAATGACCCTGCATTTTCCATAAAAGCTATCAAGAGGCAGAGACGCAGTCACTTCTCTTCCTTCCCTAAGATAGAGCCTTGAGTCAACATGTGTACCTGTATGACTCCCTAGAGTTAGGATGGACTCGTTTACCTTATTCATTGGTACGGATGTATACCTCTTGATTAGAGATGGATTTTAAAATATTAAAATCCCTCTCAGGAAGAAATAAATCGTATGCGATCTGTCTCGATACTCGTATACAGATTCCTGTTTCACAGGTTCTGCATAATAT
>DUGS01000061.1:793-3732 GCA_013331265.1 Methanosarcina sp. | reverse complement strand
ACAGGTTCTGCATAATATATTTCGCAACCGCATGTCCGACTTCTGCCGTGCTTGCTTTGCCACCCAGGTCAGGAGTAATTATCTTTTTCTGAAGGACATCGGCTATCGCATCATCAATTATCCGGGCTTCGGGTTTGCCCATCCAATCAAGCAGCATTTTCACGCAGATGATTGCAGCAAGAGGATTTGAAATTCCTTTTCCTGCAATATCAGGTGCACTCCCATGTACAGGTTCAAAGAAGGCATATTTTTCCCCTATATTGGCGCTCGGGACAAGCCCAAGGCTTCCTACAAGAGCTGCACACATATCGCTCAGAATATCTCCGAAAATATTGGTCGTGACCACAACATCATACTTTTCGGGGTGCATCATAAGGTTGTAAGCCATGGAGTCAACCAGCATGTCATTATACTCAACTCCGCAAGCACCAGCAGTTTGCCTGCAAACATCAAGGAAAAGTTTGTCGGACTTCAGGACATTGGATTTATGGACAATGGTTAATTTGTTGGATCTCTTTTTTGCAAGCTGGCAGGCATATTCTGCAATCCTCTCAGAGCCTTTACGAGTAACTACCCTCTTTGTCCAGGAAATGTCAGTACCTATTTCTTCGATTCCCGAATACAGCCCCTCGGTATTTTCCCTGACAATTATAAAATCAAAATCGTTTCTTCCGGTAACGCCTACTACACCAGGGAGGGGTTTTACAGGCCGAACATTGGCATAGAGGTCCAGCTCCTTTCTGATGGTAAGAAGTATACTTTTATAACCTGGGTCAGGCACGGTGGTAATCGCTCCGAAAAGGACTGCATCGCATTTTTTTATAGTTTCTATGTCTTCTTCCGACATAGCAGTCCCTGTTCTTTCCCACCTTGCATAGCCGAGTTCCAGGGGCACTTTTTCAAGCTCAAACCCAAAAGCATCCAGAACCTCTACAGCTGCGGGAATTACTTCCCTGCCAATCCCGTCACCTTCGATTACTGCAAGTTTCATGGTACTGCATCTATGGCTAGAGGTATATGAATCTGGCGTAACTTTTACATATTTTTAATTATGGTTAGATCCAGAGCATGTGTTCGGCAAGGATTTTTCCGCCAAGCCCTATAAGGATTAGTCCGCCGAGGATTTCAACCTCGTGCTCAAAGAAATGACCTATCCTGTATCCGAGAATTGCCCCGCAAAAAGACATGACAAAAGTTACACAGCCTATGATAATTGCGGGCTCAAGGATAGGTGTCCCCAGAACAGCAAAGCTTATGCCCACCGCAAGGGCGTCTATGCTTGTTGCAACTGCTAAAAGGAAAAGTACGGAGTAGTTAAGAGAGTTTACCTTTCCGTCCGGGTCCCCGTAAAGAGCCTCATAGATCATTTTGCCCCCAATAAAAGTCAGGAGACAAAATGCAATCCAGGGAGCATAGTCCGAAACAAAAACGCTTACTGTACTTCCCCCAATCCAGCCCAGAACAGGCATCAGAGCCTGAAAGCCCCCGAAAAAAACAGCCAGCTTAAGTGCATCGTTGACCCGAAAAGGACGGACTGTGGTGCCACTTGACATGGAAACTGCAAAAGCATCCATTGCAAGCCCGAGCCCTAAAAGGAAATTTGTTAGAAAAGACATCAAAAAGTTACTCCAGCCTCGTTTTATACATGAGTTTTGGATAATAAGTGACCGGCACTTAAAGGTTTTCTTGCTGCATTTACTGGTTCTGCAGTGAACTGTCTTTATTCCTGAATCGGGTTACAAGCATTCTTATCGCTTCGGAAACCTGGTATTCCGATGCTCCCCAGTGAACAACAGCCCCTTCAAAACCGGAGATATTTACAAGCCCCGACTTCTCGGACCTGCAGCAGCGCGTAATAAAAGGTTTTGAAGGCACGACTATTTCGGATTTAAAAGGGCAGATATTTATGAAGGAATACTCAAGTTCAGGAAAACGCATCTCAAAAAGAGTTTTTGAGATTTCACATCCTACAAGCAGGTGCCCGTCTTCGGTAAGAGTATCTGAGTCCAGGCATTTACCTTCAAGCCCCGATGCACTGCATGGAAAAACAGTTCGTTCTCCTTCAAAACGCCTGAGGTCAATTACATTTTCAGTAAACCGGACCTGCAGGTCTCCGAAAATCCCGCTGGCTTCAAGCCTCCTTACGACCTGGGAAAGCCAGGAAGGCTCAGGAGGGGCAACATCAAGAATTTCTATTTCAAGAATGTCGGAGGGGTCAGGCTCATGAACAAATGTAACATGCCTGTCCACACCCGTAAAAATAACAGTGTTCACTTTACCTGTGCAGAGTTTTGCTGCGGTTTCAACCAGGAGAGCACGGTCTTTTATATTTAATTCTCTGCCATATTTGACAACCTCTTCTCCTGAAGAGATCGGCTCGAGGGCTTCAACCTTTCTAAGAAGCCCGTCCCCACTCTTTCTAACACGGCAAACTGCATACTCACTTCCTGTCTCGGGATTTTCTCTTTCTTCGATCAGGTAGTCCGTAAGGAAATAAATAAGCTCCTCAGTGCCTGCAGGAAGTGCTTTTGTTACTCCCACATATTTGTACTCATCTGGAAAAATCATAAATATCGGTTGTTTATGCTGTTAATGGGTTGATAGGATCAATTTATTGATCATGTGGCACAGGTAAAGAGGTATAATAAATGTTATTAACCTGACCTATAATAAATGTTATTAACCTGACCTGTTAAACTGATTCTTCTTTCTGCTGGCCCTGAACTTTCTTTCTATGGGCAACAAGTCCGCCGTCGGTCAAGATCTCAAGAAGGAAATCCGGCAGCTTATTCCCTTTGAAAGTGCCTTTTCCGGGGACTATAACTTCACCTTTAAGAAGGTCAACTTCGATTTCTTCCCCTTCCTCGCATTCAACGTCAGCTTCCATCAGGGGTAGCCCCACGTTAATTGCATTTCTGAAAAAGATCCTTGCAAAAGAC
>DUGS01000061.1:387-617 GCA_013331265.1 Methanosarcina sp. | reverse complement strand
AGGAGCCTGCTCTCTTGAGGATCCACACCCGAAATTGTCCCCTGCGACAATAATATCTCCGGGTTTTGCTTTCTTTGAGAACTCAGGGTCAATACCTTCCATTGCATGAGCCGCAAAAACCTGCATATCCTTTGTCCGCAGGTACTTTCCCGGAATAATTACATCAGTATCTATATCGTTTCCGAATTTCCAGACCCGGCCTTTAATAGGATTTTCCATCACATATCACT
>DUGS01000061.1:0-174 GCA_013331265.1 Methanosarcina sp. | reverse complement strand
ATAGTATATCTAGGTAGCGGATATTAAAAGAAAAAAAATATTAAAAAGAAGAAAGTAGAGAGTTGAAAGAAGAATAGATGTGCAATAGAGCCTGAACCGCACATCTTGCTACTTTAGCTTTTACTTCTAAACTGAATATACTATCTTCAGACCTTTACTTCTTCTCCTTTTAAT
>DUGS01000116.1 GCA_013331265.1 Methanosarcina sp. | reverse complement strand
CCAGATCGAGGAACAGCTGAAAGAGGCAGGTGTCCGCGACCAGGTCAAGACCATGGTCGGTGGCGCTCCTGTTACCCAGGACTGGGCAGACAAGATTGGTGCAGACATCTACGGTGAAAGCGCCAACGATGCAGTCGCCAAAATTAAAGCAGCCCTGAAAGTATAATAAGGCAGCCTTAGAAAACGGTTTAGACTGCAGAAAGTGTGTTCTCCAGAATACACTTTCCACCTAATTTATTTTTGTACAGATTTTGCGAAACCAATAGCTACGGATATAGGCTAAAAACTTTGCATATCGGTCATACCTCAAGGGAATTCAGTAACCACGGAGAAAATGTGCAGAACCTGCTCAGTATTCACACCATGGTAAATCTTAAGCTGCTGACAATTGCCTAAAAAATGGCAAATTAAGGCAATTGTCAAAGCTCCTGAAAACTACAGTTAAAAGAGAGGGAGAAAAACGAAAAAAATGGCAATCAATTACTCTAGTTAAATATATATTGAGTAATTGCTAAACTGTAGTTGTAAAATAAAATATTAAAGTAAATCTAATTCCCTTAATATATTAATCCTATATCGAGGGGTCGCAAACTGTACTTTCAGGCTGTGGAATAGGGTTGAGACGGACTCATGCCCTGAGGGAATTCCACAGTGCTTCTGAAAAATGGAGGGATTTTCCGTGGATTTAAAAGCCTTAAAAAAACAGGAAAGTAAACGAAAGATCAGTAAAGGGTACATGTGGGCCTTTTTCTGTGCTTTGTTCTGGGGTCTCTGGTATCTGCCCGGGACCGCTATATGGGTACTTAATCCGTTTGATGAAATGTCCAGTGCTATTGCCAAAACAAGTGGGGACAATGTTTCACTTGTTGTAACTGCTGTGCTGATCACAGCTTTCAATGCTCTTGCCGTTATGCTTGCTCTTATGATCTGGAACGGAGTACTTGGAAAATACGGAGAACTCGTAAGGACTCTTAAGGAATTCAAGCCCTGTTCCAAGTGGTTCTTCCTTGCTTCTATATTCGGTGGCCCTATGGCAGTCTTCGGTTCTTTCATTGCCATGGGATTTATCGGAGGGGCATTTTCAGCCGTTGCCGGGCTTCTTTACCCTGTGATTGGTTCGATTATTGCTTACTACTGGTACGGAGAAAAGATCTCAAAGAGGGCTGCAATCGGTATTGGAGTTATTGTCCTCGGAGGAATTTCTATCTACGGTGGTGGACTTCTCACCGAGCTTTCTTCAGGCAATGCAGGCAATGTCCAGTGGATTGGATACCTTGGAGGTTTAATGGCTGCAGCTGGCTGGGGAATTGAAGGTGCGATTGCAGGCAAAGGACTGGATATTGCAGAACCGGATGCAGGACTGACCCTGCGCTTCCTTGGAGAAACTATTATCTGGTGGGTCATTGCCATACCGATCCTGGCAATCATTGGATTCCCGATGTATTCCTTTGCAATCCAGGCATTTGAACCTCTTACTCTACTCATCCTGGTCTTCGCAGGCATCACATTTGGTTACTGTTATGTTACCTGGTACAAATCTTTCCCGCTTATAGGGGTCGGAAGAGGCCAGGGCATAGGGAACCTATATGGTTTCTGCGCAGTTATATTCATTTTCCTCTTCTTCGGGGATGTTCCGGCTTGGACAATTCTTGTAGGCGGTACTCTCTGTATCCTCGGGAGTTTTATTATGTTTACTGAAGACGCAAGTGCACTTGAAACTCTGAGAGGTGAATAAAATGAGCGGAAAACGTCCTATTAAGTTCAAGATACTGGAGCTTTTCCTGGATGGAAATGAGCACTGGAACTATGAGATCGTTTCAAAGATCCAGGATGAATATAACATGAATGGTAATTTCTACAGGGACAGCATCAATTTCGACATCATCGAACTGGCGTCTGGAGGAATGCTGAAAGATGTAGAGCAGGAGGTCGATGAAGCAGGGATCTACAAAAAGGGATTCCTCCTGCACAAGTATGTGATCACAGACTTCGGAAAAATCCGTAGTTCGGACGCCTGCCTGAGATATGTGTAATCTAGGAGGTTAAAAAATGACACAAACAGCAGCGGCTCTTGAAGCTTACAATGCTTATTGGGCAAATTCTATCATACCACATGGGAACGTTCTGTGGATGGTCTTCATTATCGTTCTGGCAGTAATTGCCCTCTGGCAGGCAAGGACTTTCGTGTCCAAATTCTGAACCCCAGAAAAGTACAGCTTCCATATCTAACGTTATAACTAATAATTAATAAAAATGGTGAAACAAAATGGCAACTGAATACGCTTTGAGAATGGGAGACGGGAAGAGGATCTTCCTTACCAAAGAAAAAATTATGGCAGAGATCGAAGCCGGTACTGCAAATGCTGCCGATCTTGGCGAGATCCCTGCCCTTAGCGCCGATGAACTCGACAAGCTTGCAGAAATCCTTATGATGCCCGGAAAGGCTGTCAGTGTTGAACAGGGCATGGAAATCCCTGTGACTCACGACATCGGTACCATAAGGCTTGACGGTGACCAGGGCAACAGCGGTGTTGGTATTCCTTCCAGCCGTTTAGTTGGCTGCATGACACACGAGAGGGCTTTTGGTGCAGAT
>DUGS01000120.1 GCA_013331265.1 Methanosarcina sp. | reverse complement strand
ATGAGATCACAGGAAGATTCTGTGAAATCAAAAAGACAATATCAAATAATTTCATGACAGATATCAAGAATCTTCCTTGCAACTCCATCCCAACTATGATTCTCAATAACATATTTACGACCCTGCTCTCCCATAGTGTCCCGCATCTTTTGATCGGAAATAAGCTTTACCACAGCATTAGCAAGTTCTCTTGGGTCTTCAGAAGGCACTGAAATTCCGCCTCCTGAAAGGTCTATCAGTTCTTTAACTCCTGGTATATTACTCGCTACAATAGGTTTTCCACATGCAAGGTATTCGTATGTTTTTAAGGCAGAGAGTCCTATTTTTGAATTTCTGTCCTTGATAAAAGGAGCAACACAAACATCAGCGGCGTTGATATACAAAGGAACATCCTCATAGGGAATTCTTCCGGTGAAAGTGAATTTGTCCGAAACCCCTATTTCTGATGCAATATCAAGAAGTTTGTCCTTCATGGCCCCGTCCCCGACTACAAGGAAACGGACATCAGGGCATTTTTCCAGAATATATGGAGCTGAATAAACAAGAAATTCAACGCCCTGCCAGGCTGCAAGGTTCCCTACAAAACATATATACTTTTTTGAATTATCGAGTTTGAGTCTGTCCCTTACATGCTTCTTATCCAGAGGTTTGAAAATATCTGTATTTGCCCCGTTATTGATCACAGTAATTTTTTCTGCAGGAACCGAATATAGCTTCACAAGTTCATCCTTTAGCTTGTCAGTTACGGAAACTATCCGGTCACAATATTTATAGTTAAACCTTTCAGAACGGAGTGCAAGATAAGAAAAAACCCTGTATGCAAAGGATTTAGAATTGCTTACATTGAGCTCGTCCATAACCAGCCCGTTAACTTCGATAATAGAGGGGATCTTAAGAGTTTTACACAGGGCGATAGGGAAGAACGGAAAGGAGTTCTGACGGAGATAAAGTACTTCAGGTCTGTTCCTAATACAAGAGTACAGAAGATAAAAGGACAGCATGAATTCATAAGAAGGCTGTACAAGGTACTTATTATCTATCACAGGAACATACTTTATTCCGGAAACATGCTCTATCCCCTTCTGACCCGGCGCAAACAAAACCACATCCGTATATTTATTTAAATTCCTTAAGAGTTCGAGTATGTGTATATTCGAGCCTGATTTTGTGGTAAAAGAGCTATAATAGACCAGAAAAATATTACTTACTTTTTTAAACATAATTGCCGCTTTACCTGAATAGCAAAAGTAGTTAATTAGCTTATCCCACGACTCCAATCATTAATTTTTAGAGATTGGGAGAATAGATTCGGAATTTTAGTGAATGAAGATATATTTATGCATTTCACAGAGAAATATTTATAGGAGAAATTCTCTCCTTTGTGTGTTTTTGAGGTATTTGAATCAAAAAAGGAAAAAAATTATGAGAGTACTGGAAGTATGTCAGGAGTTTCCTAACAGGTATTACCCTCAACTTGGAACGTTCATAAAGCAAAGTATAGATTCAATCGCAAACCAGGGAGTAGAAGTGACGGTTATTTCTCCAAAAGCTTTCGTACTTCCGTTCTCTGCGTTTCCGTATCATAATTTTTCTAAACTGCCCAGACTTGAGCACACGGAAAAATATGACCTTCACTATCCACGTTACATCTATGCCATCCCCAAAAAATATTTTTACCCCGTAACCGGCATTTCATATTCTCATTTTATTTACAAGTACGCCATAAAAAACATAAAACCAGAACCTGAACTGATTCATGCTCACTTCTCATATCCTGATGGATACGGAATGATGAAACTTGCAAAGAGATGGAAGGTCCCTCTGGTGATTAGTGCTCTTGGCACAATAGAAAGAAAAGTAGCCTATGAAGGGTCCTATACTTCAAAACAGATCATAGAGGCCATGAATTTTGCAGACAAAGTCCTTTCTGTCAGTGAAGACCTCAAGGTCCATATAGTGAATCTTGGGATTGACGAAAGTAAAGTACATGTGGTCCCTAACGGCGTTGATACGGAGATATTCAAGCCTGCAGGAAAAGAAAGGGCAAGAGAAATATTAAATCTGCCTCAGGAAAAGAATATTGTCCTGTTTATAGGAGCCCTGAGGAAAATAAAAGGTGTGGATTATCTTATTGAAGCTGCAAAAAGTTTTGTGGATATAAACACAGATCTCTACATGGTAGGCAGAGATGACGGACTTAGAAAAAGCCTGGAAAAAAGGGCAGAAGAACTTAAAATTTCCAATTTCATTAAATTTACAGGACCTGTAAACCATGAGGATATTCCCCTCTGGATCTCAGCAGCTGATATGCTGGTTTTGCCTTCACTTTCAGAAGGGAGGCCAAATGTTATTCTTGAAGCTCTTTCCTGTGAGGTCCCGGTTGTGGCAACTGATGTTGGCGGGATTCCGGAATTGATGATTGAAGGAGAAACAGGCTATCTGGTCCCCGCAAAAAGCCCCGCACAACTATCAGAGAAAATAAATAAATTACTTGAAAACGTAAGCAGAAGAGAAAAGATGGGAAAATTTGGGCGAAAAAGTATAATTCAAAGGGGACTTACCTGGGAAGCTCATGCAAAGAAAACTGTAGATATATATTCAGAGCTCCTCTCAAACTCATCAAAATGAACTCACTGGAAAAAGTAGAGGGATCTTGATTCATATAACCTTTTAGTCAGACATTCATACTTTTGTCATCGGTTAACAAATTTTATGCACAAGTTCGGATACTACACATAGCGATTTTCCAATAGAATCCGCTCGTTGTTGCATAAAAAAAGCAGTATTTTTTGATGTTTTATACTTAATCGGATCCAAATGAATAATAGATTATAAGCCAAGAGCACTTCAGAGTATCGTAAAAAATATGAAAATACAGGCATTAAATGCCTGTAATAGTGCTGTTAGGTTTAGATATTCTGATCGGTTTTTTTAAAGCCGACTCTGGAGCAAAGATGTCCGTTGCCAGGTTTGAATATATTTTATTTGCTTTTATAATATTATTCTCGAGTTCAACTTTATTTTCTGGAGTACTTCTGAATAAATAATTTGTAGTTTCTTTAGTACTGCTTTCATCGCTCCCGAAGTATAATCCGCTCCTGAGGAACTCTTGAGTCCTGAATATTACATAGCCTCTGTAACTGGACAATTTATTAACATCATCGATTCTGTAATTGTTATAAACTGAGAAATTCATACCCAGGGACTTTTCGGGAACAGATGGGAGATAAAAGAACCTCGTGGTATGGTAATCTGAATAAATGGCAGAACCTTCAGGAATGTACTTGTAAACATGTTCGAAACCGCTCAGTTCATTCTCAGTAAAATATCGATGTTCTGAACTCTGCCCAAGCATATCTGAGTCCGCGATGCTAAAGACTGAAGAGACGAAGACAAAAATCGAGAACATCACAGTTACAAAGAGTACTGTATTAAACTTCTTAGGCCCGTATTTGTCCATATAGTTCCAGAATACATATATTCCATATCCCATTGCAAAGGCCATAAAAGGACTGACGAAAAGCATAAATCGGTCAACCCTGAAAAGGACCTTAAATTGCCATATAGTGTTAAGAGGGTTTGGAACATAAAAAATAAGGGTAAACAGGGCAAACAACCCAAAAACTGAAGCATAGTTTTTCCTGTAATTCTTGAGTAGAAAGCCTATTCCTACAAGGGTAAAAAATAAGAATACGGATTTATCCAGAAGTCCTATAAGACTGAGAATTCCTTCCTCAAGCATATCAGACCCACCGGCAGTTAAAACTATAGAATCCCAGAAATGGCTTTGTAAACGAGGAGTCAGGCTTCTCTGCATGAACAGATAAGCTACAAAGAACCAGTAAGAAGTAAAGGTAACGTTCAAAAGTAAAAAGAATGGCTTGCTTATAGAATTGCCAGCCCTTATGATATACTCTGAGGCGAATAGGACGGCGATTAATAAAACAAACTGGAGTATGGAAACGTTATGTACCAGGGTCAAAAAAAGCAAAACTACTACAGAAAGAGCTTTTAAAGAGAATTTATCTTCTTTAAAATTGACGCTGTAAATCAGATATAGCAGCATAATAAACCCTATAAATGCCATTGTGCGCGTGATCACGTACGTACTGTAATAAATCACAATGGAACTTGCAGAGAAGAGCAGACAAGAGAGCAAGGATATTTGTCTGTTGTAGGTAATCTGATTAAATAGATAATAAAGGAAAACTACCATTGCAGCATAAATTGGCGCTGTTATCAGGAAAAGTGAGGTTTTTACACTGATGTTAAGAATTTCTGAAGCCTCAGCAATAAGTATATGATACAGGGGAAAAAATGCATAGTCACTTAAAGAAGTGGGAATTGTCTGTCCTGTGACCGCGGTGAATTCCGAAAGAAATATGTGAGGCAGGATATCAGTGGACCCGAAGTAGAAGTCGTAATTTAAGGTAACACTATAAGTAAGGTTTACCATGAGTAAAAAAGTTTCCAGAAGAACAAGGGAAGGCTTTACCTCTTTGGAGAAAATTTGCAGGAAGACCGAAAGGTAAGTCACCAGAATAAGTACGAAATAATACCAAGGTCTCCCCCCCTGAGATAACAAAAGCACAACTATCGAGCCAATATAAAATATGCTAAATACGTATGTGAGGGACTTTATGCTAATGGATGGAAAGCTGTCTATATCATGCAGACTTACATCTTTTTTGTAAATGTACAATATGAAAAGACAGGAAAGTACTGCAGGGATTCCTGTGAATAATCCACGAACTATATAGTCTGGTTTTCCAGCCGCATACATCCATACGAAAGTGAAAATAACTGCAAAAATTATTGCTAGCGGGAACATGAAGGAAACTACCTTCATAAAACGGTTATTATCCATGTACTTGGGTCCCGCCTTTTCGCTCAATCCTAACATACTATCTCCATAACCTTAAGCGATCATAATATATTGAGTTTGAAATAAAGAATTCAGAATTGAATCTGAACAAGATTCATGATTGAACCTGATATAAAAGGTTCAGATTTTTTGTTCCAAACCAATAGGATTTACAGTGAGGGCTATATTGGTTAAGAATTTTTTGCTCAAATCTAATCCAAGCCAAATTCAATTCATTCAGTCATTTACTATATTTGGGTAAAGAAAACTGTACTTACAGTGATCAATACTGTACTTACAGTGATCAATAAATTTTTGAATATTAACTATCCGAAAGAGACCTAGTTTTTGAAACGAAAAGAGAGTTTACAAAACTGTACAGAAAACCCAGCCCATAAGTGATGTGCTGAATAGGAATTACAAACAGAGCAAAAAGTCCGTACTTTGATTTCATTTTATATGTTACCTGAATAGAGGTAACAAAGACCAGAATGAAATATAAGATTCCCATTACGAGCAGAGCTATTACGGGCGCGGTATATATAGGATAAACAATAAGCGAAAAGACTGCGAAGAGAATGGAAATCGAGGGTAAAAATGCATACCAACGAACAAATTCACCATGCTTTTTGAAAAGTTCAGCCATCCACATGCCATACTTGAACATTCTTACGGAAAATGACCTGGGAGTTCCTCTTCTGTGGTGCAGCACTTTTGCCTCTGGAACATACAAAAATTTGTAACCTCTTTTATTTATTCTGTAGTTGAGGTCTCCATCCTGACCCACAATAAACCGTTCATCAAACTGCCCGGCTTCTTTGATTATATTTTTTTTATACAGCGCATTGCAGTTCGGAATGGAACTGACATAATATTTCTTTGTGGAATTTTTGGACTGGGCAGAACCTCCAGAACCCAGAAACGTTTCCTGAGCATGCCCTACTACTCTACCAAAAACAGGATCATTATCAAAGATTAAATTAGGCCCACCAACACATGCCACATCTTTAGGGGCGCTTTTTATTTCATTGACAAGAGTTTTTAACCACAGGGTATCGACCTTGCAGTCCCCGTCCGTGAATGCAACAAAGTTCCCCCGAGAGTTCTCCACCCCAAGGTTTCTTGCTGCAGCAACATTTTTTCTCTCGTTAAGAATGAGCCTGACAGGGTACTTCTTTACGAGTTCCCTGGTTTTGTCGGTGGACATTCCATCGACAATAATAATCTCATAAGAATCCTGAGGGTAATCCAGACAAAGTAGCGACTCAATACATTCTTCAATATATCGCTCTTCGTTGCGAATACCCACTACAACCGAAATAAAAGGATATTCCATAAAGTAACCACTTTTTAGCCGTTATTGCCTTCGAATCTGTTCATTCAAAAATATCATTCTTGAAATGGCATGCAGTATGATTCCTGTAAATATCATGAAAGCTCCTATGATTGTCAACATCACCATAAGGAGTGTGGGCCCAAAACGCAGGTGACCTCCAAGAATGCAATCCTGAAGGAACTTAAGACCCATAAGAAAGCCTGTAGATGACATTATCAGACCCGGAACTGCAAAATAGTACAGGGGACGCCTGTATTCCATATCTTTCAAAAGCTGGAAAAGAACACGCGGACCATGTATAAACGGATGCTCACTTGAGCAATCTTCAAGATCATATCTGCAGTGGATTTCAACTTCAGTAAATGTAAGATTGTGATCTCTTGCCTGAATGAGAATCTCGGAACCTGCAGACATGTCAGTGCCATTTAAATTAATATTTTCAATGGCTCTTTTGCCATAGGCACGAAAACCACTCTGAGAATCAGTGACATTAAGACCGCCTGCTATGTAAGTTGCGACATCAAGAACTTTCATTCCAAATTTACGGTAAACAGGAACATTTTTGCCGTTACCGTTGACGAAACGTGAACCAATAACAAGGTCAAAACCATGTTTTAAAGGTTCAAGGAGTTTGGGGATTTCAGAAGGATCGTGCTGACCGTCGGAATCGATTATGACCATAGCGCCTGCACCAAGATTTCGGGCAGTTTCAAAACAGTTTCTAAGGGCTGCGCCATAGCCCTGGTTAATTTCGTGGCGGACTACATAAGCGCCAAGGGACTCAGCGATATCGACAGTGTTATCAGTACTTCCATCGTCCACAACCACCACACGGTCTACGTATTTTCTGCAGCCCTTGATAACATCGGCAATAGAGTGGGCTTCATTATACGCAGGCATGGCTGCAATAGTAATGGTCATGTATAATCAACTACCTTTTTATTAAAGAATTCAAAAGTCTCCATAAACCGCCTTTTCATAGAGAAATAAACGATAATTCCAAATACTGTAAATACATTTTTCAGAGTCATCGCTCCACAAATATTAAAGGGTTTCTGAGGACCACCTGCAATTGCAAATACAGAAGCATCATTTGGGATTTTCATGATCCTTTTAGGGAAAGGAAAGATGTTCTGCAAGCAAGCCATAGTTCTGAATAAGACATGTATTTGTTTTAATATATGAGCTATATAAGCATTTAGACACAAAAAATAGTGTAGCAGTCTTATCGATATCGAAAAATAATTTAACCCTAAT
>DUGS01000096.1 GCA_013331265.1 Methanosarcina sp. | reverse complement strand
GGCCATAATAATATGTATTTTTTTAAGGGAAGCTAAATTTAATGTCTTTTTTGGAGAATAAAACATTTATATTACTTATTATTACATATGATTTTTTAGGTCCCTCAAACGAATATCATTATCAGTAGACATCAACCATGATAATCACAACATTAAAAAAAGATGAAATTAAAAAAGAGAATTCAGCTGCATGTTGATGTGGGCGGGCTGAATTTAACGACCAGGTTTTTCCCGTTTACGACTGATAGTGAGTTAATGGAGTTTCCAATTGATAAACAACCATATTTAATAAACGCAAGGGAGAAAATCTCCCTTTAAGGCTCAGCTTCAAATTTTTCATCAAAGGTCAGCTGCCCATACATGAATTCTTTCGTGCGTTTCACACTCGCTTCATTGCAGGTGGCTTCTTTTATGCAGACCTTTGCAACATTGTCCATAGAAAACTTGTTAGTCAGTAAATAGCTCTTCGGGAAGAAAGACCTGATCTTGGGGGCGATCGTGTGGGTGGGACATATCAGCTGGACATCGTTCTTCTCCAGAATTGCCCATATATCATCCCACAGGTAGGCAGAACCTGTCGCCCCGAACGGGTTATCAACAATCAGAACCTTTGACGTGGACAGAGCCGACTGGTCGATGACAATCTTTCGAATGTAGGAAAATATCACTGCTAAAAACATCATGTAGATTGCATTGATCTGCCCGCCCGACGCATTGATGTTATCCCACAGCTGGCGGGTATGTCCTTGGATATCAACCTTGAGGACCTGTACTTTGATTGCATTCATATCAACTGCACATTCAATCAGCCTTGTGGGTGTTGTCATTCCACTGACTGTAGGGAGTGTTATGTCCTTGTTATCCAGAATCTTACCAACATACTCCCGTACCTTACGAACAGCCAGTTCCTCATCATAGATGCACGCATCCATGTTTGTGCTGATCATAGGGCGGACAGTGCCTTCATGAGTTTTTATCTTAGAAGCGTTCGTAAACTCTCTCAGATAACCAAGGTATATCCTGTTACACTGCATGATAAGATTTATTATGTTGTTTTCGTCCTTTTCCAGGCCCTCCAATTCATATTCAACGTGCTGGATCTTCCCATCCAGTTCCTTCACATACTCTGTAACATTCATGACAGTCTGGTTTGCTTCCTGGACAGACTCTGGATCCCTGAACTTTACGTCAAACGAGTCGCTATAATAGGCTCCTACCTTCAATTCCAGCGCAATCTCACGAAGATGCTGGCGAGCGCTAACAAAAGATCTCTTTGCTGCTGTCAGGGACTCATTCCGTTCTCCTATCTGCTTGCTAATTTCAGTAAAGGGTTTGAGTTCGGTTGTGATATCCACTGCTATCTTGCTCAACCCATATTCGCCCTCAAGCATGCCAAACATGTCAAATTCCTTTTGGGCAGTTTCCCTTTTTTTATCAGTATCCTGAACTTTGTGTATGAGACTAGACAGTGACCCCTTCAAAACCAATTCCTGAGTATTCAAGCGAGTTAACTCTCTTTTGAACTCTTCTGAATTCGTGAGATCGGGATCGCAGATATACTCGCGTCCCGAGAAATCATGGTACTCTTTAACTCCAGCATCAAACTCAAGCTTCTTAACTTCGTGATCTATTTCATATTTTTTGCATATTTTCTCCTGTTGTGCATGCTGGGATGCAAGATCATTACTGTGTTTTTCCAGAGAAGCTATATATTCGTCTGAACAAGCAATTTGTGGATCCTGTTGTTCGAGGATATCCATTGGGATTTTGAATACTTCGATGATGTCTTTGGTCAGCTCATCTATTCTGGACTTGTGATCGGCAATTTCATCATTCAGTTTACTGACGCTTACTCCATCTTCATGTAACGTTTTTTCAACACCATTGAACTTGCTGTGCAGTTCTTCTGTCTCGATGCCCCCCATCTCGTCTACTGGCCTGTCTGCATACACCTTAAACTTTTTAATGCGTTCACTTACAATATCCAGCTCCTTTTCGAGTTGCCTTACGTATTCGGCTATCCGCTGAAGGTTACTTTCTTTCTCGGCTTTGCGGAGGTCAATAGATTTCAGTTCATTTTCGTACTCGGGAATAAGCAATTTCAACTGACCTAACTGGGTCTCAACTTCGGAACTTTCAGTCACAACACGATAAAGATCATCAAGCAACTTCTCTTTCTCTTTCAAATCCAACATCGTTTTCTCCAGGGACGATTCCACAGACGTGCTGTGATTGAACCTGTTTCCTGTGTCAAGGATCTTATCTATAAGAGCAGAGAGAGTATCATTCAGTTTGGTCAGTTCAGTATTGAAACCATCCAGTTGATTCTCTAAATATGACTCGTACCCGTTTGGATATCCGTCAACATACTTTGTTTTGAACGAAGTAACGGTGTACTCCATTTTTCTTACTTTTCCGATGGATTTTGTAGCAGATTCAATGTCTCTCGTGACCGAATCCTTATCCTTTTCAATGATTGCTTTTGCTTTTTCAGTAGAGAGCAGGTTGATGTAGTAGGTTGCATCCCGATGAGGAACAAATATATCTCCTGTTGAACAGGCTTTACTGGGATTGAGCATATCAATGCTGGCAATGACAACCGAGAAGTCCTGAACAGAGACTGCAAGCTTAGACGGGTTGTTGGTAATTGACTTGAGATCGTTACTGCTTACGAACATGGCTTTTGGAAGCCAGGGAATCCTCTGCAGCGTAGCTACACGGTCAGCTTCAGCCAACTGGTTCAAATGGTCCATTCCGTAGATGGCGTTTTTGAAAGCATCACCGAGCTTGGCCTTTACTTCTTCGATGGAATCATCAATAATATCGTACCCATACTTGTCTATAAATTCAAGCCGTTTCTTTAAACGATCCAGCTTGTTGTTCGCCAAAACCTTTTCCTTGGTATAACGAGTCGACTCTTCCTCTAACTTGAGTATACAATCAACAATGTCGGTAGTGTCATATGTTGCGAAGATCTCCTGTACTTCTTTAAGTTTAGAGTCGTACTCATTTCGTTTCTGTGAAACCTCTTTAATTTTGCCATCTGCTGATTCTTTCTGGCTGACGACTTTGATCTGTTCCAGTTCCAAGTTGTGTTTTTCTTCATTCAAGCGTTTACTTTCATCTTTTGTATTTTCAAGTTCCTGTTTCCGACTGGCGATGTCTTCCCTGGTTTTTTTGTGCTCCTCCGCGACATCAAACAGTGCAGGGGGTCGTTGCGGGTTGGAATTTAATTGTTGGCGGTATTTAGATTCCTCTTTAGCCAATTCTTTGGACCGATCTTCTGCTCTGTCCAGCCCTTCTTGAGAGATTCTAAGAGCTTCCGCACATTTACCATGTGATTCCATGATATTGTCTTTAGCTACTTCCATGGAACGTTGTTCTTTCTTTTTCGCATTGCAACTCTCCTGGAGGTATGAAAGGTTAGCAGAATAACGAGAGTACAGAACAGCTCCCATCCGATTAAGTTCGCTGTATCGTTCTTCATTGTTTTTTTCCAGGCTTGCCCGTTGTTCTTCAAGGGTTGTTACTTTTCCGCGTCTTTCCTTGATTTGTACGTATTTCCCTGTGGCACGGGCAAAGTTCCAGTCATATTCTGCTTTGTCACGACGATCGGCGATGTCCAGCTTGATTCTATCCTGAGCCTCCCTTTCAATTCTCATAAGGTTAAGTTCTGATTCCAAAACCCTTAACGTGTTGAACTGCTTGCCGACCTCGCATTCTTTTTGTTCTTTTTCAACTGCACTGATCTGGGCATTCAGGTCAGCTATCTGTTGGGTGAGTTCCTTCACTGCACTTTCATATGACCTATACTGGACAGCTGCTTCGTGTACTATGGCATCGCGGGCTTGAAACGCCTCAGTAACAGAGTTCACGGAGTGTTCAAGTTTTGCCGCTTCGTCCCGTAACGTCCTGTAGTCTCCCAGATTGCTCTGCAGCTCCTTTAGAGTCGAGATCTTGTCCCTGAACTTAAACACAGACTCTGCGATGTTACCAGTACTGTCCTCAGAGCCCTGATGGCCCTGGACACGAGACTTGTCCTTCAAACAACCTGATGTTGTGGGTATGAGCAGGCCCTGGAACAGTTTCCTGGACGTGTCGTATTGTTTGAAGAAAGTATCCAGCTTGTTCTCGTTTTCATTGATCTTGCGTATGATTTCAAGTTCTGTTTCGATTATACCCAACCTCTTTAAAAACTCCATGTATTCTCCTTTCCTGTTGAAGACATGGACTTCACAATGCTGAGGCTTGTTTTTCTCAAGGTTTTTGAGCATGGAATGAGTATCCGAGTATGACAATACACTTTCCAGGGACCCATCTTCGTAGTTTTTACATAAAGGAATCTTGCAGATATCATACTCGTTTGAGTGGTTATAGAATATGACATAGTTGAAATAGTCAAGTTCGTCCTTTTCACTGCCGTCATATGCAGTCTTCTTTTTTGCGCATACCCCTGTGACAGCATACCCATAGCTGTGTATCCCCTTATCCAGCTTCCACTCGATCATGGCATGTGTAGTCCTGTTTTTGTCTCCGCCTTCGAACATCATTTTGAATGGTTTATTGTCTTCAAGTTTGGAGTTCGGGTATACACACTGCAACATCAGCAACAACAAAACAGTTTTGCCACCACCGTTTGCAAGCTCGTACACAAAACTGTTCCCTTCAGGATCAAGTATGAAATTGTCATATATCCCGCGCCCGTTATTGAACTCGGCATTGATTATCCGTACGGAATTAATTGTTGGCATATTCACCAGCCTCTGAGGATGTTAGAGATTCAATCATCTGTGCGATTCCATACTGGACCTGCTCATTGCGATACGCATTATCGATAATTGCTTTGAACCGTTCAGTCAACCTGATCATATCTTCCTGTACGTGGACAAGGTCCTGCGCCTCAAGGAATTTGAGTGTTGTATTCACGAGTGCATACCTGGAACTTTTCCCTGTTTCAATCAGCTCATCCCGATTTTCCCTGCGCTTGACAACAGGCAGTTCTTTCCACAGGTCTCTTATTTCAGAGAAGTTATAATTGTGCTCTTCACTGAGCTTATCAAGTTCGGTGTGTGTCGACAGTGCATCAACTTTATTGTCGATTGCATTTATTAAATCAGACTTAAGAATAAATGCACGCTGTGTCTCGGGCATGGATTCCTTATAGAACTCAGTAGTAATTACGTGTATAATGAAGAACGCAGTGTACACGTGCAGGTTTGTAAAACTCGGGCTTAGCTGGGTCTTTATCTCTTCCAGTGTCATCCCATACACGGGGTTGTCCACACCAGGGCTCAGATAAATGACTTTATTCCTTTCACACATGATCAGGCCCATTTGTTTGATGATAAACCCAAACGCTTCCATAATCTCGGATTCCTGTTCAGGGTTCAGATACCATGACTTTTTTGAGAGATCAAGTGAATATTCCCCGTTTTTCCTGAGAATTTCAGTCAGCATTTCGAAGGCAATTTCCATCGATTTCTTTTCAAATGTCATTAATTACCACTCCACTGAAAACATCATGTTTGTAATGTAAGATCCATCATTTTCATCTATAGTGATGTTGTCTTTTGGGAAGGACACGACTTTTAATTTGCTAATCTGTATTCCCAGAAAGGACTGCGCTTCAGAGATTGAACATTCGATCATCCTGAGGGTTCTGCTTTCGGCTTTACATATCTCATCACAGTCAAACAGAGTCACGAACGGATCGTTGGTAAGCAGTTCGGAATCGTTATTAGTAGTCTTTTCTGCAGCAATATTGAGTTCGACCAAGAACTGGATTAGGCTGGGGTTTTGCAACGCAGTTAACCCTTTTATGCACATAACCTCACTCAAAAACATCTTTAGATCCGTGGTCTGTGACATTGCAAGCAGATCAAGCAACAGTTTAGAGTATTCTACAAAATGTGTCATCTGGTTTTCATCGATCTGGTCATCGAGACTCTGTTCATCGGTCCATATTTTTCTTTCAATTTTTGCTATTGACTCGACCTTTTTTCGGATTATCTGCTGAGGTTCGTATATTATCAAGGGGTTGAACCTTTTCTGGATGTGTGGTAATAGCAGGGGATGAACTTTCTTCACATGCACTTCATTCGGAAGGTTAGCACATACATGTTCTTTCATAGTATCTTCGAACATGAACCGTTTTGACCCGAGTCGTTGCAGGCGGATCTTGCTTATATTCTCAAATTCTCTGAACAAACCATTATACTCAGATACCAGGCCCGTGTATAGATTAAAACATGATTCAAACTCGGTTTTGATGTCCAACAAAATCTGGTACTGGTCTCTGTCAGCGTACTTCTCGGAGATATCATCGTTTTCCAGACGGTCTTCGAGCTCATGGATCATTTGAGAGATGTGTCCGTTCACGTCTAAAAACAGGGTGTTTTCCGTGTCCAGTTGTGCCTGCACACGATCCCGAAACTCTTTATATGTTCCAAATGCATCAATACCTGTATACATAAGCTGTTCAAGCACGGACTTTTTTTCATCCTTTAACCTGTAAACAGCTGCGCTGAGTCCACGGACTGTTTGTAATGCGTTGTCGAAGTACCCGTTTTTGAGCTGGTATTGAACCAAAATTAGGCTGATCTCGATTTTAGCTTCCTCAAACAACTCCTTGGTATTAATCATCAGGTCCAGGCCTGCGTCCGATATACCATATGCTGATGTCTTGAGATCATATGTAATGAGGCTCAGGTAGAATGATTCTTCCTTTGGAACAGCGTAATTCGAATAACTGAAATTGAACCTCTTACCAGATGTGGTTGGAGATTCCAGTATTCGAGTGATTGCCATAGTAATTTCGTGAATTTCCTGAGGACTGAAACATCGGTCAGGATACATGGCTTTTAGTATACCTGTATAATGAACTTCAATTTCGGATAGAGGTAATGTCCGGTTTTTCAGTTTTCCTTCTTCAAATAAAAAACTGAGAGTGTCCAGAGCCAGAAAAGGTATGTCACAGCCATAGGTTTTATCATTGTGAGGGTTCAGATAAATGTGAAAAAACGGGAAATAACACTTCATATTATTCATTCGCTGGGCATATTCCACAAACCGCTTATTGTAATCCAATGACCCTCAGCTCCATTACGTCAGTCTTGTTTATCGCTTCCTGCGGGATGTACAGGTTATTTTCGACGATTGTTTTGATGTTGTGCCCAGTGAGGTCTGAAAAATAGCCTATGAAAGAGCTGCAATCCTTTACTTTTTGGTGAGTCCGAATAGCTTTTGCATTCTCCACTCCGACCTTGTTGATCATGTATTCGTAATATGCTACAGCTGGCACGATTTCATATTCAGAATATTTTTTCCTGAAAAGGTTGAATATTTCAATTCCTTCGCTATCCAGGTCACCAAAATAATAATAGCGGTCACTAACCCGTCCACCGACTTCTTCTATATATCTGAACGTACTGAGAATGGCTTTTCCTTTCCCGAATATGACCATATCGATATAATCAAGATCGGATTGCAAAACTGCATTTTTCAGTGTCCAGTATGTGTCCTTATTTTCTACAATCAGGACAGTGCGAACTGACGTAACATCTCGTGTATCAAACCCTTCGGACTTTGTATATACAAATGGTTCAGAAACGATCTCGGCTCCTATGTCCTCAAGAGTTAGCTCGAGGTTTTTCAGGACTACATTCCCGTCAAAAGCAGCGTGTTTTGGAGATGTCAACGCTTTTTCGTCGCCAAATAATTCGAATGCCCTTTCATTTGCAGTGAGAGTCTCTACAGGCCCGTTTGATACGAGATCGTTTATCCTGAGGATGTAAGGGCGATCTTCTTTGTATTTCTGCACATGCTGCAGGTAATAATTTTTGCCCAGTTTGTGAAATAGTCCTGTAGTCAGCTCCAAGTATAGCTGTTTGTCAGATAACAGGGACACGGGAGTAAAAGCGGTCGGGTTAATGAGATATTTTTCGTCAAGCTGGTAAAAAGAAATAACTTGGGGTTTTTTTGCTTTAATCAAGATATTTTCGGATACGAGCTCTATCACTGCTTGTCTAAACAGAAATAATTGTTGTTCGTCCGAGGAGATATGGTATTTTGATTTACTAAGCTGATCGACCAGGCTATCCAGTCTAATCCACTTATTTTTATGGTTTTTGAGTATGTTTAGAATAAATCTTTTCACAGTGATGTAACCCCCGCTATTATATTACACATACTCAATAAATTTATTTAAATGTGCCGAACGCCAATTAATTTTGATATTACACCTCGATCTTCCTGGTTCATTGCACATGATTTGCTCTATACTTCATCTCTGCAAAATAGTAAGCAGCAGTAGATAATGTGCTTGCCCATAAGATCCCATGAAAACAGCTATTTTTAAGGTAAAGGGGATGTTTTTTGGGTGAAGGACTGATTTTTTGGGTATCGATATGATTTTATAAAATATAGTTTTTCACCACAAGGGATAAGCTGCGACACATATGTTGAGATGTTGCCAAAGTTTCTCTACCCCTCAGTTGCTCGAGATCCGGTTAAGGAATGTGGTGATCAAGAAGTATCTATCTTCACATGTTGAGAAAAAATGAAAAGTAATAAATGCTGGCTCTTTAATATATCTGTCCTTAACAGGAGTTGATATAATGACTCACATAATCATTGATCAGGATGGATGTACAGGGTGCGGCATTTGTGTAAAAGTATGCCCTTCCGGTATTATCGGTCCGGCTGATGAGGCTCATTACCCTCAAGTGCAGGAACTAAACGTTTCACGCTGTCTTTATTGCGGGCACTGCGAAGCTTTCTGCCCGTCCCAGGCACTCTTACTGAACCTCCGCCCTGATGAGAAAGTTCCCCTGCCTGCCGATGCAGGTACTATCTCTCAGGAGGACATAGCTTTCTTCCTTAAGAAACGCAGGTCTGTGCGGCATTTCACCAGAGATCCCGTCCCAAGGGAGAAAATCCTTGAAGTCCTGGATATTGCCCGCTACGCAGCGTCTGGAAACAACGGTCAGCCGGTGCAGTGGCTGGTTGTCCATGACCCGGAGAAGGTCAGGAAGATTGCCGGGCTCACTATTGAATGGATGAGGAGTCTGCTGAATACTTCCCACCCAATGAGCGGGTTTGTTCCGATGCTCATTTCTGAGTGGGAGCAGGAGTACGATATTATTTGCCGGGGCGCTCCTCACCTGCTCTTTGCCCATATACCAGAGGATAACCCGGTTGCGCCTATCGATGCCATTATAGCCCTCACACATTTCGATATCGCTGCGCCTGCATTCGGTATAGGTACCTGCTGGGCTGGCTTTGTTGCAGCGGCTGCCATGTCCTATGAACCTCTCCAAAAGGAACTTAGCCTGCCCGCAGGAAGGAAAACTGCTTATGCGATGATGTTCGGCAACCCGCAGTACAAAATTTATGGGATCCCTCGCAGGAAGCCTCTTGAGGTTATGTGGCAGTGAAATTTTAAAAGGTTTTAATTTTTTTGTGCATCATACCTGCCATACGACCTGCTATTGATACTGAATATTTCCACTCATGGTAGCGTCTTCATGAATCTCAGATACGAAAAAGCCGTGAAGAATTATGAGTCTATGATGAGTCTGTGGGCGGCAGGTTTTAGATTTGTTTATCTCAAGCATTTCTTTTGTTTTTGAGATAGTTTATATATATTCACTCTCTAAACTAAACATATGAATGAAGGCAAGATAAAGAATACTATAACTAGGAGTTTTGAGCTTCAGGACTACAGGGTAGGAGGAACGGAACTTTCTGGCTTCTGGGCAGACCTGCTCAGTAAGGAAGAACTGACAGTTGAGGTAAATTACAGGCCTGAAAACAAAAAGACATTCAGTCCTGCAGAAATAGAAACTCTTATCCATGAAATCTGCGGGAAATGCAAAAGCTTTGAAACCCAGCTTCCCGAAAACATAAAATGTGAGGTCACCTTCAAAGATTTCGGGGAAAAAGTTTACAAAACCAGCCAGTCAAGCTTTGAACTTCATCCAGGAGAAATCGATGAGGTTAAGGTTGCTTACCGCTTCTACGTAGCTTATTACGTTTAACTTTTCTTTTAATTTTTATTTCTTCCTTCTGTTGCTCATAATGAATGTTAAACCCAGTATTACTGCAATAGGAAGGGCTATTGAGGGGAATTCGGGTACTAATGTTTCGGGTATCGGTGGTTTTTCAGGTGCAGGTCCTGCAACGAAACAGCTGAATTGATCACATACAAAATGTACCCCGACCTGGTAGTCAGGATTACCCGGTATGGTTCCATCAAAACCTGGGGGGATTTTCAATTTTACTACCACTTTAGTGAACTGGTTCTTTCCTGGATTTTTCACCGCATAGACCCGTGAAAGATCGCCAAATTTACCTTTAGCACCAAAGTTATTTTTCTTCTCCCAGGTAGTTAGAACCTCATTTTCTACTTCCTTACCCTGACTTGAAGTTTTCTTATAGCCTTTGATCTGATCTTTATCAACATTAAGATTATAAGCAACCCAGGCAATCCGGGGATTGGTAATCCCGGTGCTCCTGTCAACAAAGGTTATTGTGCCAGCAGCTGCATCATATGTCACATCAATCTTTACTGACGCGCCTGTGGGCATATCTATGTTAGTATTGTTGATAGAGAACGTTGTTGCTGCACCCGCACAATTCACCGTAAGCAGTAAAAACACCAGTACTCCAATAATAGATACTGTTTTCATTCATTCAGGCCCCATACAAAGAAACTACGAAAATGTTTTTTAAAAATCATCTCTTAACTCTACCCACTTCTACAATTGGGTAATTAGGGCTGCTGAATTTAAATCCGGATAGGAACTTATTCCAAAATTCTGATATAAATTAGCTTTATTATGAAATGTTTTATCTCAATTGTAGAATTTAATGTAATTTTGAACGGCCTGTTCAATATAATTCCAAATAGATAAGCTTATTTATTTAAATATACTTTGAACAATATATATTGATGGGGATATGTAATCGGCAGCAGTAAACGTTGAGCATAAAATTTAACCCTAATATATTTTAATGATTTATGTATATTATTACTAATATAATATCTAAAAAATCAAAGGAAGAACTGTATTTATTAACTGTATTTATTTTTTGATCCTGAACCTCATTCGGTGCTGATGCTCCAATGCTCAATATGATACTCGTTTTTTACCGGCTTCAGTTATAGTTCTGATAGCCATGTTTGCCTATGCAAAATATATTGCAAAAAACGCAAGAAACGAAAAGGACAGATGAAGCCGAAAGAGAGTTCATGAAAGCAGAAAAAAGAGAAACTGCAAGAAGAATAGAAGAAACAGTATACTCAGAAAGGGACGAAATTGAAGAATATGATGACGACTCTGATAATGACGGAGAATGAAAATCACAATTGGACTATCTTAAAAATATAAAAAGAAAAAAGGTAACTATTCAGGTAGCCTTATAA
>DUGS01000042.1:25593-25856 GCA_013331265.1 Methanosarcina sp. | reverse complement strand
CCAGTTTTTGTTCAGGCACAACCCGGGCGAAAATATTTGTTGTCTTGATTTTCTCTGCGAGCTCCTCCTTTGACATGCTGGAAAGCTCAGGGCCGGTAATATACTGATCCGAATTTTTTAAACCTATCTGTCTTGCAATATGCTGAGCTGTACCTGGATAATCCCCGGTAATCATAATTACTCTTATGCCGGCAGTATAGCATTCTTTCACCGACTGAGCAACCGATGGCCTGATAGGGTCAACAAAACCAAGCAATCCTATA
>DUGS01000042.1:25145-25414 GCA_013331265.1 Methanosarcina sp. | reverse complement strand
CAAGCAATCCTATAAATTCAAATTTGAAATCGTGCTGTTTTTCTGGTAAAGTGTCATCATGAAAACCGGCTTTAGCCACGCCGAGAAGCCTCAAGCCCCTGTTTGCCATCTCCTGGACATGAAACATCAATTTTTCTTTCTCTGCCTCATCAAGATGGCATAGATCAAAAATCGCCTCAGGGGCGCCTTTTGCAGCGATAACATATTTGCGGGAGTCATGGGATTCCCACACATTTGAGAGTGCCAGTAAGTTTTTAGAAAGAGGATAC
>DUGS01000042.1:12178-24901 GCA_013331265.1 Methanosarcina sp. | reverse complement strand
GTCCTGCTGGCTTGCCAGATAGCCGAATTCAAGCAGCTCATGAAACTTCTGATCAAGCAGGCACCTGTCATGGTCAATCTCACAGTACCCATTTCCTGCATAGAGGGAGCTCAAGTTCATCCTGTTCTGCGTCAAAGTCCCTGTTTTATCAACGCACAGCACTGTCGAAGAGCCAAGAGTCTCGATAGCTGGCATACGCCTTACCAAGACATCTCTTTTGGACAGACGCCAGGCACCCATACTCAGGAATACAAGCAAAACCACTGAGAACTCTTCAGGGAGGAGAGCCATACTCAAACTGAGTCCTGCAAGCAGGCCGTGAAGCCAATCTCCTCTGGTTAGTCCGTAGACTACAACTACAAGGAGACAGAGTATTCCCCCGAAAATTGCCAAATTCTTTATAATTAAGGCTGTCTCTTTCTTTAGAAGAGAGGGTTCCTCTGCAATCGTCCCCAGAGCTTTTCCTATCTTCCCCATCTCAGTATGTATCCCTGTTGAGGTTACCTGAGCTATTCCCTGGCCCTGAATCACCAGTGTCCCGGAATACACGAACGGCAGGTCATCTCCTCCAGGTTGCCCGGGCTGTAAGGATTGGGTTAAGCCGGTAGATTCACATTTTCTAACTGCCAGCGATTCACCTGTGAGTAAAGATTCGTCTACCAGAAGATTTGTACAAAAAAGTATAACTCCATCTGCAGGGATACGGTCTCCTTCTCTTAAAATCAAAATGTCGCCTCTAACGACTTCCCGCCCTGCAATTCTTTTCTGTTCCCCGCCTCTTATCACAAGAGCCCTTGGGCTGGAGAGATTTTTTAAAGCCTCTAATGCTCTCTCGGTCTTTCTCTCCTGGTTAAAGGTTATACCTACAACCACAAAAACGAACACTAGAAGTATTAAAGCGTCTTTTACTTCTCCAAGGAACAGATAAATCATACCTGCAACTAAAAGAAGAAGCAGCATAGGTTCTTTAAGAACATTCAGTAAGATGGAAAAAAGGCTCTGTTTCTTCTGTGAAGGCAACTCGTTATAGCCTTCCTTTTTGAGTATTTCAGAGACTTCTTCTTCTGAAAGTCCAGTTATGTTTTCTGGATCGAATGTTTTTTCCATTTTTTATACCTGCTGTAATATCACTTCTAATCTTCTTGCTTTAAAACCTGGAAATTTTATCGAAATAGAATTGCTAAACATCACGAATCTCCAAATAAGCCGGATCATGAATCTCCAAATAAGCCAGGAATCGTTATAGGTTTCACCCTTTCAACTAGAATATTCTTCTTGATCATATAAAAAGTAAAGAGCCAGAGATAGGAATAATCAGAAAGAAAAAAAATATCTCAGGATAGCATCCGGAGTCAGGATAGGATACTATACCGACCCTGACTCCGGAACAAAAAAATTCAGATTTTAGAGCTGGACGAGTATATTTATCGTCCAGTGATAATTATTACTGATCCGTTTTATTACTGATCCGTGAGTCCGGCTGTAGTTACTGCAACAACTGCTTCCCCTTCTGGGAGACTGGGCGAGTCCACAAGACGGATAATTCTTTTTTCTCCTTTGGATTTCCGCAGGTAAAGCCTGAAGGTTGCCGTGTGCCCGACTATGTGTCCTCCAACTGGCCTTGTAGGGTCGCCAAAGAAGGCATCAGGTTTTGCCATAACCTGGTTTGTAACAACAACACAGGCGTTGAACAGGTCTCCGAAGCGGAGCAGACCATGCATATGTTTGTTGAGCTTCTGCTGCCTGTCTGCAAGGGTTCCTCTTCCGACATATTCTGCCCTGAAGTGAGCCATAAGAGAGTCAACAATCAGGAGACGAACGGGTTTGCCCATTTCCTTGAGCTCGTTTGCCAGGTCTGTTGCAGAGTCCACAAGAAGTATCTGGTGATTGGAATTGTATGCCCTGGCAACATGGATATTCTGCAGGAATTCTTCAGGATTAAGTTCCATCCCGTACTTTTCGGAAAGCCCCTTTACCATCTGGGTAATCCTTTCCGGCCTGAAGGTATTTTCAGTATCGATTATAATGACGGACCCGCCGAGACCCCCGTGTTCTTTGTCCATCTGGACATTCACTGCGAGCTGGTGAGCCACCTGGGTCTTTCCGGAACCGAATTCTCCGTACAATTCGGTAATCGCCTGGGTTTCTATGCCCCCACCCATCATTTCATCAAATTCGGTACAACCGGTTGTAAGTTTGCCTACCAATTTCCTTCTTTCAAGGACAAGATCTCCGGTCTCAAATCCCCCTATATCAGCAGCCTGTCTTGCGGCATTGATGATTTTTGCGGCGGTTGATTCCCCAATTTCAGCTGTGTTTGCAAGTTCAGAAGGAGAAGCTACGGCAACTGCTTCAACAGTGTTAAATCCGGCTTCTTTGAGTTTTTCTGCAGTTGCAGGGCCAACTCCTGGCAGATCTTCTAGTGCTACTTCGCTCATTACATATTCTCCTGGATGCACATGTTTGTATAAGGTGCATAACGGTGGCTCAACTATGATTTTGCACGTATATATAACTAGAGGAGGCGGGGTGAAAGTATTCTAAACCGCATGGAAAATGCATGAATTAATTCGAAAAAATCTGACATGAAGGGAAATAATAAAAACTCTTTTCAAGCGCTTAAACTTGCAAAAGAAAAAAAGAAAATATAGAAAAAAATAGAGAAAGCACTCAAAAATCTGAGAAAAACCAAAAATTCTTTTTACTTAGCAGATTATCACCCATCATGCCAAAGGTCGCCGTAGGCGGTACGTTTCAGTATCTTCATGACGGACACGCCAGATTAATTGAAAAAGCATTTGAGATAGCAGGCAGTGGAAAAGTCCACATAGGGCTTACTTCAGACGAGATGCTGCAAAAAAGCCATAACGTCGATAACTATGAAAACAGGAGAGCCCGGCTGCTTGAGTACATAAAAAAAATGGGGGTTCCGGAAGAGAAATATGAAGTTACCAGGCTGAACGATCCCTGCGGCCCAACTCTGGAAGAGGACTTCGACTACATAATTGTCTCACCTGAGACCTATCCGGTTGCCCTGAAAATTAACAGAATAAGGGAGAAAAAGGGAAAGAAACCTCTGGAAATTGCATACGTTGAGTACGTTATGGCTGAAGACGGAATCCCGATTTCATCTACAAGGATTGCAAAAGGGGAAATAGACAGGCACGGCAGGCTAAAAAAAGAAGCTTGAAAAAAGCTTAAACTTCTGAATTCCTGTGCTTTTCTGGAAATTCTCCTCTACAGCAGGTATAAATCGGGATAGAATAATAAGTGATAACATGCCCAGAGAATTTACACAAAAAGACATAGAAATTTTCAACAAGCTCGCCCCGGAAGCAGGAGGAAATACGCTTTCAAGAGAAGCAGGCCATCATTTTCCATTCATCCTGCGCCCGGTCTCGCACAAATTTGCCGAATCTCCGGAAGACTTCAGGGAAAGGCTCGAAAGGCTGGATGCGGATGAACTTGACTATCTTGTAGGGCTTGCCCTTGAAGGAAAAGAAGATGTCCAGTCTCTTGACGAAGACCTTGAAGAACTGGTTGCGGTGGTCGCAGAAAAAGTATCTCAGGAAAGGGCAAAACAGTTAAAGGACTTTGTTGGGATTTTTTAAAACGGAAAACGGTTTAAGAAGAGACTTCTAAAAAAGCCACTCTGAAAATTTAAAAACATGTCATCGGAAAAACTTATTTTTGGGACTGCAGGAGTTCCCAGAAGCACAAAAACCAGCAATAGTATTGCAGGAATTGAGCGGGTCAGGGAACTGGAACTTGACTGCATGGAACTTGAGTTCGTGCAGGGAGTGCGCATGAGTGAAAAAGGGGCAGGAAATGTTCTGGAAACAGCCAGAAAAGAAAACATAGCCCTGAGCGTACATGCACCTTATTACATCAACCTGAACTCTCAGGAAGAAGAGAAGTTAAAAGCCAGCATGGAAAGGATCTATCAATCTGCAAGGATAGGCAGCCTCTGCGGAGCAGAGTCAATTGTCCTTCATGCAGCCTTTTATCAGAAGAGCAGCAAACAGGCTGTCTATGAGAATGTCTCAAAAGCTCTCAGAGAGCTTGCAGGACAGTTCCGGGATGAAGGTATCCCTGCAGTCCTCCGCCCTGAGACAATGGGAAAGCGTACTCAATTCGGGACCCTTGAAGAAGTGCTTACATTAAGCGAAGAAATCGAAGGTGTCATGCCCTGCCTGGACTTTTCCCATATGCATGCAAGGGAAGGAAAAGAAAACTCCTATCCCGAGTTTATCGCAATCCTCTCGAAAGTAGAAGATGCCCTTGGAAAGGAAGGGCTTGAAAACATACACATGCACGTATCGGGAATAGAATACGACAGGAATGGAGAAAAAAAGCACCTGAGTCTCAAAGAATCCGACTTTAATTATCCTGAACTTTTAAAGGCCCTTAAAGAATTCGAAGTTAAAGGGCTTGTTATATGCGAAAGTCCGATCCTTGAACAGGACGCTCTTCTACTAAAAAAGACTTTCATGGAATTGTAATCTTATAATTCATTTTTAAGGTTTACCTGGGCGCTCATAATCCGGAATAAAACGTATCCGCTCAGGTAATAATAACATCCACAGCAGGTAACAGTACTTTCCGGATAGGCCCTTAGCCTAACCTGTTCACTGACCCTTCTTTTCTGCATTAAATTGGGTGAGACCTTTTGCGGTATTCTCAAGCAGCCTGAAAGCAAGGTCCTGATCCGGCCAGAACGCCAGCCCACAATCCAGATTCGCGTACTTTATGCGGTCCCCGAGAACCGAATAAGCCTTTTCAATCCTCTTTTTCATAAAATCCGGAGTCTCCAGCTCAGTTACGATTTTTTGCATGTACTCCTTTCCTTCCAGGCATTAACCCCATACTTTTCATTGATAACTAACAAGACTGAAAAGAGGCAACGGTAAGAGCCGATATGATGTCAGCGTCAGAAAACTGAATCATATCGGTTAACCCCAGGCTGATTTCGTCAAGAGCTATAACTTTAATTTTGAAATTTTTTGCTGTTTTAAATGCCTGTTTAATGAATTTTTCAATATCCAGAGCAAGGACATGGTATGCATCCACAAAAACCGTTGCCCCGAAAGCCTGAAGATACATATCCGTAAGGCCTGCGATACAAACCCTGACTTCAAGAGCCTTTCCTGTCTCTTTTTTATATTGTTTTGCGACTTCATCAATTATTTTCAGCTCAAGGACCTTTGCACTCTCCTCTTTCAATACATAAGGATCAGAACAGTTTTTTCATCTTTTATAATGTCGAGAAACTGACCTATCATATCCCTAAACTGAGGATATGTAGGAACGTGTACCCCCACATCAATTTTTCTCTGGAAAGCTTCACTTATTATTGAGAAGAGATTTTTTAGATATTGAAATTGTTCAGGCATTACAATGGAAATTTTCTAAATAACCACATAAATCAATGAACAGAAAGTTATATCATAATTTAAAACAAAACATTCACAGGTATCCTGCGGAGAAGTGTCATACCTTAGGGTGTTGCAAGGTGGAAAATCACAAACCTGATGAAACGGTAGAACTTGAATTCATAGATTTTGCTTTTCCTGTGTTTATGGGAGCTGCTCTCTTCGTTGTTTTAATTGTGATTGCAGCATTGATATGAAATCCTCAAACTTTGAATCTGGCCAATGTACTGAAAAACGACAGTATCCGTACGATGTGTGCCATGTAATGGTAGTTATTTTTATAAAAATAATTTCTGCCCGTAGAAGGAATTAAAAAATAGAAGTTATGAAATATCATCTACCGACTTTTTGTGTGGAAAGTAGGGAGTGGAAGACGACCGTGCTTTTCAGGAGGGTTCTAATATAACATAAAGAATGGCCGGCGTTTGTTTGGGGTATGTTTATAATCAGCATGTTGTTCAAGGAAGTATTCTAGCAACAGGAAATGGTTGAAAAAAAGAAAAAAATTCAGACCTTAAATGTCTCAGGATTAGTGTCCATTTCTTCAAGCCATTTGCACCCACCTTCCCTGTTAACAACACCAACGGTAAATTCTATCCCGCTTTTATCCACATACTCCCTGGTCCTTTTCAGGGCATGGTCTATCATCCCGCCTGCTGTAAGGATAAGGCAGCGCTTACCACAGAGGGCCATCAGGATCGACTTGTCTATGACGCCTGAAGTCACATCAAGACGGATTCCGTCCTGTTCGGCAAGAGTCTTGCTTTTCTTGCCCATTGCCCCAACGAAGACGATTTCTCCTTCTTTAATGATCTGCCTGACCTCATCCAGGGAATATTTGTCCGTATCGTAAAGCAGCACCCCTCCGGCTTTGATCCCTTTACGTTTCAGCTCAACAATAGCCCTGCCGCCAGAGTGGATATGAAGGACTGTGGCATTGATGGCTTCGTAAGGGGATTGAGTTGCATATACTCCATACATGACCCCGAGGTTAAGGTTGTCACCTTCCCGGACTCCGGGAGGGACATCAACCCACATAAGGTCCAGGGGTTTTAAAGTACTGACGAGCTCAGGTACGGTTTTTGGGGAGTTTTTACCGCGAGCAAGCCCTCTTCTTTCGATTTCGTGATAAATTTCAAGGGTAGTGGGCTGACGGAGGCCTGCTTTTTTAAGGAGTTCCTGCTCTTTGAAAACCTCTGCAGGTGTTCCCTGCCCTATAAGTTTGCTGTTTGACATGATGTACACATAGTCAGACCAGCGGTATGCCAGGTCCACATCATGCGTGGATATGATGATGGTGCTTCCTAATTGGTTAAATTCGTTGAGCAGGTCAATGATTTCATCCGCACCTACAGGGTCAAGGTTTGAGAGCGGTTCGTCCAGGATTATTACTTCGGGTTCCATTGCCATAATTCCTGCAATTGCAACCCTTTTTTTCTGCCCGCCGCTGAGGTGGTGTGGAGGCTTGTCTTTTAAACGGTAGAGACCTACCTGTTCAAGGGCCTGGTGTACACAGGCATCAACCCGTTCTTTTGAATAACCCAGATTTGCAGGCCCGAAAGCTACATCCTGATACACTGTGGGAGCAAAGATCTGGTCGTCGGAGTTCTGGAAAACAATTCCTATTGATTTCCGGATTTCCCTGAGGGACTTTGAATCGTACTTAAAAGGAACTCCATGGAAAAGGACTTCACCTTCTGCTGGTTTTAAGGTCCCGTTAAGGAGAAGAAAGAGCGTGGACTTTCCGGAGCCGTTTTGCCCTACAAAGGCTACCTTTTTTCCTTTTTTAATTTCGATATTCAGGTCCTGGACAGCTGCAGTCCCGTCCGGATACGTGTATTTAAGGCTCCTGGTCTCAAGAATAATCATTATCTGTTACCTCAAACAATGGATATGTTTTTTGTAAAATAAAATAATGCAAGAGTCAAAAGAAAATAGACAGAAGTCAGAAGCAGTTCTGTTGACTTTACAGGCCTGTGAACCTCAAAGAGAGTCATTTTTCCGTCATAGCACCTGGAATTCATGGAAAGAAAGAGCTTATCTCCCTGTTCCCAGGAACGGATAAAGAGTGTACTTGCAAGCATTCCGAGAGAATTTATAGAACGCTTGAAATTTGAGTATCCGAGCCTTACAGTCTGGGCATACTTTATGGAAAGAGCCATGTCCAGGAAAACAAAGATGTACCGGTAAATCAGCATTGAAAGCTCTATAAGTGATTCCGGAAGCCTGGAAGCCTTGAGCACGGCAAAGAGTTCTATCATAGGGGTTGTAAGTGCAAGGAAGTAAAGGCAGCACATCCCGCCTAAGGACCGTGAAAGCACAAGGAGAGCAAGCTCAAGCCCGTCTGCCCTTATGACTAGAGGATAACCTGCAAGTTCAAAGGACATAAGCTCCTGCCCTGATCCTGAAAAGAAGGCGATAATAATCACGCCTGTAAACGCAAAACCTGCGGGAGCAAGCAGGAGCTTCAGGTAGAATTTAAGGGGAGCCCTGCCAAGGGCAACAGTTGCAAGGCTCATGCAGAGGGCTATGAAAAGAGGAGTTATAGGGGATGTGGATGAAACTCCTGCCAGCAGCCCGAAAAAAACTATTGCCAGCTTCAACCAGTTGTTTATGTGCCTGAGTGGGCTTATAAGCGCATAATCATCAAGGATATTAGTCATATAGGGAACCCGCAGATAGTAGATTTATCAAAAATCAGGATTTAAAATAAAAGGCAAAAGATAAAAACTTTCCTCCCAGGTGGGAAGGAAAGAAAACATGGAAGAAGAGATTATAGCGACTGCCTGTCGCCTTCAGACTTGTTTTTCCCTTTGTATCCAAGCTCGTTTTCATAGTTTTTTTTAGCATTGTAATACCCAAGGAAGTAACCGATGATCCCTGCACCTATAGCTGCCTGAAGGCCAAAGAGAAGGCTTTCGATTTCACCACTTGGAGGCTCCCAGAAAGGCTCTGCATTTGGTTCGTAGGTCCCACCAGTGATTTCGTTGATTACACCTTCAGCCTCTCCATCAGCTCCTCCGAATTCGGCATCCGTTGTGGATGACATATAAATGAAATGCGCTGTAAAGATGAGGATAATCGCGAGTACGATAAGTTCCAGTTTTCTGCTCATGCGGAAGTACCTCTCAGCTTTTTGACGACTTTATCTTCAATGACTTTCATTTCAACCAGGATGTCACTCTTGACATTGACCACATACTTGAATAGCAGGGCACTGACAGCTCCTTCAACGATCGCAAGCGGTACCTGAGTTAGTGCAAAAATTCCAGCAAATTTACCTAAAGAGCTCATGAAACCTGCAAAGGTAAGCACATCTCCAGCAGGAAATGCAAGAGCAAGTTCCACTGAAGTGGTTACATAGGTTGCCCAGTCCCCTAAGGCTGTAGCAAGGAAAACCACGACAAAGAAATTGATGTTCGCTTTCATTCCTGCCTTATAGACAAGGTAAGCCACCACCGGGCCTACGATGCCCATGGAAAAGACATTTGCTCCAAGGGTTGTAAGCCCTCCATGTGCAAGGAAAAGTGCCTGGTAGAGAAGCACGATAGTCCCGAGAACTGCGGATATTGCCGGACCAAATATAATTGCTGCAACCCCGGTTCCAGTGGGGTGTGAACAGCTTCCAGTTACCATAGAAGGCAATTTCAGGGAAGATAATACGAAAACAAACGCACCTGCGACAGCAAGTAAAGGTAGTATCTCGCGTTTTTCGTTTACCAGCTTATTCATTTTATAGATGCCATACAGTATCACAGGGATTGATACTGCAAACCAGACCTGCCACCAGGGAGTCGGTAAAAAACCTTCCATTATATGCATGAGATCACCGTAAGGATATCAAGTAAAGATTAGTGGGATTAAGTAAAGTTAAATTGAGTTAATCAATACATAAAGGTTACGGTAAAAGAGAAACAGGTGCGTGAGAACCCATAAAATTAGTTTGAAGGTAATACATCTCTCAAATATGGAAGGTAATAGGACAGAACAAGCAAACTTGAGTAGTAAAGAGCATAAATATGTAAAGAGATTATATCTATTAAATAATAATTAAAGAATAAATCAGCATCTTCAGGCATAGTCAAGATAATATGAAAATAAATAACCTATTTCACCAGTAAAAAATGAAAAAAGTCATGGAAAGAAAGTAAATTTGAGCAAATACCAGAAAAAATAAAAAATAAAAAGAAAAAAATAGAAAAAATAAAAATGGAGGCTATATCAGTAGATAGATTCCGTTTTTTAATCATAGAAGATAGATAGGATGGCAAGTAAAGCAAATATAAATCAACTAAAATTGCTTTATCAAAAAAATATTGCATCATGAAATATATAAATATATCCATTTGGTTCGTTTAGAAAAGAAGTCTTGAAATAAGATCGCCAGAGAGGATATACTGTAGAATAAAAATAAGAAGATTTAAAAGTAAGATCTCTTGAAGAAGAGAAAATTCGTTTGAAATCCAGAGAGAAAAAATAACAGTAAAAAAGGAAAAGCAAAAACTGAAAAAGCCAGGTTTAAGAGAATCAAACCTGCCCGCAATAAAAATAAAATCGCATTTAGGGGCGGATGAATTTAAGCTGGATTTCAATATTTAAGATCTGAGGTTATAGCTCAAAATCCGTTACGAAAAAACACTATCGAATAAGCGATTGCAAAATAACGCCCGAGTTTCCCAAGAAAAACCAGGACTGAAAAGGACCTGAAAGAAAGCTGCATAAGCCCTGCAACCATGGTGATCACATCCCCTATACCTGGAACCCAGGTAAAAAGCAGGGTATAGAGCCCATATTTATTAAAAAGCCTCTCACTTTTTTCGAGCTTTTCCGGGGAAGGAGAAAGATACCTTTCAAGCACATGCCGCCCTTTTAAACCCAGATAGTAAGTGGTGCATGACCCAAGAAAGTTGCCAGTGGTGGCTACCATAACGACAGTAAAAGGGTTAAACCCCTGGTAAACAAGAGCAACTACCAGAGCCTCCGACCCAAAAGGCAGGACTGTAGAAGCCAGAAAACTCAGGGCAAAAAGATTCAGGTAACCGTAATTGGCAATAAAGGCACTCAGGGATTCAAGCATGGTACTCCTTCTCTTACCTTACATTCCTGCTTACTATTCTATATATATTATTTCATAACCGGAAAGCTCGCAGAAAAAAGAAGAAAGAAGAAAGAAGTAAAAAAGACCGGAACCAAAAATTAATTTCCGGTCCCTGCTACGAAGAAGTAGAAAACCTTTTTTAGTCCCTTCTTTTCCGGAGCAGTATAAACGCTGTGGCGAGTATTCCTAGAGTTGCAGCGCCGCTGAAGAAAGGAGCTGACTTCGTTACTTCATAACTTCCGCTCAGATCTCCTATCTCAACTGTGTAATTTCCTGGTTCCTTCTCAGTATGAGAGAATTTGACTGCTTTACTCTCGCCAGCTTTCAGGGTTACATTTTCTGAATCCACGGATTCATTGTTGACCAGAAGGTCCACTTTGGTTTCTCCTGCAATGTTGCCGGTATTTGTAACGTTTGCCTGAATTGAAACAGCAGTTCCCTCCTTAACAGAAGCAGGCTCAATTAAGAGGTTTGAAAACTCAAAATTGGCTTTGTCTTCAGAAACCTCAAAAACAGTTTCTCCTTCCTCATAACCTGCTTTTGTAGCATTTACTTTGAATGTGCCTGGAGCAGTTACCCAGTAAGATATGGTACCGTCTGTACCCGTCTGTCCTTCAACTTTCTGCCCGCCTACAAAGACATCCGCCCCTGAAACAGGCTTGTTTTCTACAGAGTCGGTAACCCTGATGCTTATCTGGTCTCCTTGTTTGACTTTTTCCGGGGAGACCGAGAGCATCAGTTTCAGTACTCCGGCTCCGACAATGTCCACATCCTTACTTCCGGATATATAGCCTGGTTTGTTTGCAGATAGTGTAAAGCTGCCTTCCTGAACTGGAGTGTATGTGAGAATTCCGTCATCCCCTGTAGTTCCGATGCTCTGATTCCCAAGCAGGACTTCAACATCACTGACTGAAACGTTTCTAGCCGTGACCGAAATTTCTGCTGCCTGTCCGACCACAAAGACATCCGGCACTTTGATCATAAGCTGGTCCTGTGGAGCTCTCTTGATTTCAACAAAGGGATAGAAACGAAGGACAGAAGAATCAGCTACCTTGAAACTGACGTCACCCATCAGGCTTATTGTGTTACCTCTTGTGAGGGAAATCGAATCTTCGTTTTTCATTGTAATCCCGGAGCTGGAAATCGTGCTCATTTCCATCTTGCCGAAAGAGTCACCCTGAGAAAGTTTAAGGTAATCTTCTGAGATCTGGAAAATCCCTTCTATAAACACAGCATCAGTTTCCCTCGACCTGAAGACAGTGCTTACGTGGGCTGCGATCACCGGTACATCTTCAGCCCCTCCGATGTCTGCTTCGTAGATATAGTCACCGTTGCTGGGAACTATTCCCGAGTCCAGCAGCTTCCCATCTTTATACAGCTCAAAGAGCACACTTTTTCCGTTAACATCGACCTCTGAAGCTTTGAGCGAGTACCCATCTTCAAGAGCTATGGAAGAGCCGGTAAACATCGACTTCTTATTATCATCGTCGAGCAGGACTTTTGAGAGGATATTATCCGAAAGGACACTCACACGCTTTGAATTTCCAAAAGTATTCTCAGGATAGCCTGCAAAATACTTCTCTGCCATGAACCCTATAACCTCGTAGCTTCCCCAGCTTTTGTGCTCGAAATTCACAAGCGCAGGGCTGGTTGAGTAAACAAGCCCGCCATCTTCAATTGACCTGCCGCTGACTCCTTTTGTAAGGGTCATACTTTCGGTGGAAACATTTTCATCGATATTATAATAGAAACCTTCAAAGTTGAAAGGTGTCCAGACAGTGGTATCAAATGTTTCATCGCGGACAGTTCCCCTCAATTCATAATTTCCGGGTTCAGAGGTCTCGACTATGGGAGCAAAACGGAGCTCGCTGGAATCAGCCACAACAAAGCTGAGTTTTCCCATGATGTCGATTGTATCTCCCCTGCTAAGGGTAATAGAGTCATCATTTTTCATTGTGACCCCGGAACTTGAGGTGGAGCTTACCTCCATTTCCCCAAAGCTGTCCCCATTCTGAACCTGAACATATTTATCTGAGACCTGGAAGATTCCTTTTATAAAAACCGCATTTGTTTCTGTACCGCTGAAGACCTGATCTAAGTGGACAGCAATCAGGGGTACATTATCAACTTTCCCAAGGTCGGTTTCATAAACATAGTTCGCGCCGGAAGAGAGGAAGCCTTCATCTATTACAT
>DUGS01000042.1:11736-11988 GCA_013331265.1 Methanosarcina sp. | reverse complement strand
TCTATTACATCCCCATCCTTTTCGAGCTGTACCCATACTTTGTCCCCCTTAACATCGACTTCTACAATGTTTAAGGAGTAACCTTCTTCAAGTATCAGGGAAGAGCCCGTGTACAGGGATTTTTTGTCATCGTTGTCAATCAATATCTTTGAAAGCTGGCCTTCCGAAATCGCGCTGACATCTTTATTTACAAAGCTGGAGTTTTTGGTGTATCCCGCAAAATACCGTTCTGCCATAAATCCTATAACCTGA
>DUGS01000042.1:10881-11558 GCA_013331265.1 Methanosarcina sp. | reverse complement strand
TGCCATAAATCCTATAACCTGATACGAACCCCATTTCCTATATTCGAAATCAGTTTCTATGGGTTTTGTCTCATACTGCAATCCGTTTTTCGGGATACTCCGGCTTCCTGCAGTGAGATGAACCGTCATGCTCTCTGATCCTTCCCCGGTATCCAGGTCATAATAAAAACCCGAATATGTCTGAGGCGTCCAGGTATAGGTAAGGTTCTGGCCTGTATTTTCATCCCAGATGCGGCTGCCCGATGAACCTGAGAACTGTGCAAATGCGGTATTACATAGTAACCCGAGCATTAGAAGTAGACATAACAATTTTATAGATTTTGTAATCCCCAAATTAGACCTCCTTTTGATGGATTAGAGAGAGGGTCAGCCGTCCGGAAGTCCGAGAGAGAAAAATAGAAACAAAAAAAGTTCCTGAACACTCCCCGGATGTTTTCCTGTGTCCGGATACCCCAATTTATATTGAATATATCGGAATATTAAACCATATACATTTACAGATATTGAAGTAATAAGATAAAAGTTTTTGGGCAGTATAGGATGTACAAAATAAAAAGCTGCAAATTATAGAGGGAAAAAAAGGGCTAAAAATAGAAATACGAGAATTATAGCAACTTAAAAATAAAACAGGGAGAAATAGAGATACGTAATATATTTTTACCTGTTAAATGTAATAC
>DUGS01000042.1:10430-10648 GCA_013331265.1 Methanosarcina sp. | reverse complement strand
TACCTGTTAAATGTAATACTTTACATTTTAAGCAGTTTTTTGTAAAACACAAACCAGGGGTTATCCAGAAAACCTATTACATTCTTACTGATAAGCTGTCCTATAACCAGAGGGAGGACAGGCATAACTCCGTAAAAGGCGATAAAGACAAAGATGAGTGAGTCCAGAGTAAGGTTAACAAGGTCGCTTGCCCCAGAACGTAGCCAGATGTAAGGGTT
>DUGS01000042.1:0-10246 GCA_013331265.1 Methanosarcina sp. | reverse complement strand
TGTAAGGGTTTATCAGGGTATCATGCTTGAAGTCCTCTTCTTTTTCTGAAAAACGCTTTTTAAGGGATGCAAAGATCCAGGCATCAAGGTTAGAGCAGACCAGAAAAGAGACCCAGCTTGCAATAGTAATCCTGATGCTCAGCCCAAAGAGGCTCTTCCAGGCATCTTCCAGTTCAAAGAAAGGAGCAGGACTGAGGCTTGTGACCATACCTATGAAGAGCACGAACATTACCTGGGTCGCAAAAGCGATGAGGATGGAGATATGCGTCCTTTTCTCCCCATAGACCTCATTGATCATATCCACTACCTGTGCAATAAAAGGATATATGAAAACTGCCGCGGGAGCAAAGAAAGAGTAAAAACCAAGGTCAAATTCAATGATACGCGTGGCAAGGACCTGTGAAGCCACCAGGTAAACCACATAGAAAGCGGTGAGCACTGTAAAGCCGTTTTCGGGCATTTTTTTAATAATATATACGGATGCATAGGTAGCAATTGTTAGAGTGATAATCCAGTACAGCCAGACAAACATTTTTTTCACAACCGGGTTAATAGAGCTTGAAGTGGATACTTATGAGACCTGAGGTTAACCGATAAGATTTGAATTGAACTAATTCGAAGTGAGCTGAAATTAAAGAGATAGCAAATCAGTAAAATTGCCAGGTTCGGGAAGTAGAAATGCGACTTATGTTATTTAAAGTGCACATATTATTCATACCGCAGGAGCCTCCGGAGAATACCTGAGGAAGTAAGAAATAATCCGCACAGTGGAAACACCTCCAGCCCTTCAATCCGGAAAAAACAACAAGTTATTTTAAATTCTGCCTGGAGATCCACAAAATATAAGTTAAAAGAGAAGGTTTCTGACCTGTAAAACCATAAATTCAGTAAAATCACAAATAAACTGTATCAACAATCAACCTTAGAATTGTTACTTTCAGAATCGTTACTTTCAGAATCATTACAAATCCAAGAACGAAGAATCAATTTGTATGTTCAACAACTTACCTAATAACCGAAAAATAATATATGGAGCTGTCCAGGGCATGGAAACATATATCAGCATTCCAGAAGACCTGAAGCTTGCCGTCCTTGAAAAGATTAAACCCACGGAAGCCGAAAGGAATGAACTTATGGCTGTTCAGGAAGAGCTTGCCGCAGAGGTAAAAGCGGCAGCAGAAAAACTTCGTATACCAGATATTTTTGTAAAAATGGTGGGTTCTGCTGCAAGAGGTACCTGGCTCTCAGGCACCCACGATATTGATGTTTTTATAAGCTTTCCCGAGGAAACGTCCAGAGAGGAACTTGAAGTAAAGGGCATGAAGATTGCCAGAGAAGTTGCAAAACACGCAGAACATGCCGAAGACCGCCATGCTGAACACCCTTACCTGAATATTACCTACAAAGGCTTTGATGTTGACCTTGTCCCCTGTTTTCGGGTCCCTTCGGCGTGCCAGCTCAAATCCGCAGTTGACAGGACGCCTTTCCATAACGAATTTGTAAAGTCTCGCATAAATGGCCGGGAAGACGAGGTCCTGCTCATGAAGCAGTTCATGCGCGGAGGAGGGGTCTACGGCTCGGAATTAAAAACGCAGGGCTTTTCAGGCTACCTTACCGAGCTCCTTATCATCCACTACGGCTCCTTCGAAAAAGCCTTGAAAGCAGCCTCTTCCTGGAAACCCGGAAAGAAAATAGATATTATGCAGCATTCGGAACTGAAACACGATGAGCCTCTGGTAATGGTGGACCCAACTGACCCCAAACGGAATGTTGCAGCAGCCCTTTCCCTTGACAAATTCTGCATGTTTATAGACCACTGCCGGGAATTTTTAAAAAGCCCGGGAATCAAATTCTTTTTCCCTGCTTCTCCCATGCCCATAGAAGATAAGGAATTTCTTGAAAAACTGGAAAGCCGGAAAAGTTCCCAGCTTGCTGTCGTCTTTGAGACCCCTGATGTTGTGGACGACGTGCTCTATCCGCAGCTTTATAAAATGGAACAGGCTGTAGCTTCTCTCGCGAGCGAATACGATTTTTCAGTGGTCAAAACCGGCGTCTGGTCAGGGAAACCCGAGACCGTTATTATGCTCGAACTTATCTCAGGCACTCTCCCCAATGTCAAAAAACGAATTGGCCCTCCGGTATGGGTCAGAGAACATGCCGAGAAGTTCAAAGCCAAGTACGAAGGAGCTGAAAATGTATTCGGAGGCTATATCGAAGGCGGGAAGTATGTCTTTGAAGTCCAGAGAAAATACCCAACGGCAAAAGGTCTCCTTGAAGAACAGCTTGTAAACTGCTCCCTCGGGAAACATGTGCATCAGAGCGTGAGTACAGGATTTGAGGTCCTTGAAGATTCAGAAATTTGCAGGTTAAAGGATCAGGATTTCAGGGTTTTTTTGAGGAAATGGGTGTAAGAGTAGCTGTGGAAATAAAGTAGTGTCCAATTTACTTATTTTACACAAAGCGGAATTTTCCGCAAAAATATTTTTATTAGTGGGCCCTGCTCACGAACCTGTAAAGAAATATTATATAGAGTCCTTATGGATCTTAATCAGAGTGATTGTTAATCGGGGCGATAATACTCTTTTATACAATCTCCAAATAGTTTTTTGGATTTTTTAAACCCTTCATATATTCCATCTAAATGATCCTGAGAATAATTTGGTTTTTGTTTAACAACAATCGAATCTATAATCCGGTTAAATTTATCCTGAAGACTCTGTACCTTTGCAGCCGGGTCTTCGTCTGAGTCTGGAGAAAGAAATTTTTCTACATTCTCTTCAAAAGTGTCTTTGGCCATCTCCAGACCTTCGTTTATACCTTCTTTATAATCCGAAAAAGCTTGAGTATCCTTATTTTTCTCAATTAAATCACTGAACTTTCTAATTGTCTTTTTAATTTTTTGTTGATCCAAACATACCCCTCCTGCCAAAAACATAATCCCGGTCCTGATGGGCCATAATTTTAACGTGACCACTTCCAAATATGAGATACATTTAGTGATATTTATATTATCTTAAATTTAATTCTTTAAAAAAGAGCATTATAAATAATTGAGGATTAGCTGGTGAACTACCCCTGAGCTAAAGACTCAGTGGCTTCCTGAATCATAGATGACCTTTTGGCATCTCAAACAGGTTTTAATTCCGATAGTCCCTACCGTACTGAGTTCTGTCCACTCGTCCGTTACGGCTTTACATGAAAACGGACCTGGTACAGTGTATTTATTCAAGACCATTAATGCCTGAAGGTAACTCTTTAACGTATCATTTTATGTATCCAGTACCGCCGGGTTTGCAGGATGGGAAAGCCGACTATAAAGAGTCTTTGATAATTTTATGCCTGCCATGTCTACATACTTATAAAATAGGTAGCTCAACGGTAGAATAAGCAATAAAGACAGGGCGGTTGAAATTAAAAAAGCCGATCCATACGAAAATACCGGATACAGAAAGAGGAACAATGCACAGGTGAAACTGCTTATCACCAGGAAATGTACCAGGTATAAAGAGTAAGATATTTTTCCGAGGAATACAGGCACAGGGGAAGAAAAAACTTTTTGCAGCTCCCTGCTGTTCAATAAGACGTATATTATCATCCCTGCGCCTATAACGTGATAGGTCACTTTTGGCGCTTCAAAGAGCCCATTATCCAGAAACCCGTATAACGAATCGCTTGTCAGAGGGCTTATAGGGTATGACCCGAGAAAGAGCCCAAAAATCAGTATGATAAACAATATTACTTTGTTATCCGTTTTAAAAATTGGTTTTTTACTGTTGAACACATCTGCGAAGACCATTCCTATTACAAAAGCCAGGTAGTAAAAATTGATACAAATCAAAGCTGCGGCAAGGTAGAATGTCCAGCGGTTTCGCAACGACCCGAATAGCAGTGCCATTGTGAAAACGAGCATGGACCCGTAAAATTCTATTGACATTGTCCATAAAACCGGGTTATAGTGAATGGTACCTCCCACAAAGAAAGAGCTCCACACCGCCTGCTTAATTGCATCCACAATGTCCGGCGTAAAAGCCCAGTAGTTTCGATAGTTACTGCCTGCCGAAATAGTCATAGTTTCAATATAATAATGGTATAATCCGGTTGATGCTAATATGTAAGATAATATTACTGCTGCAAATACCGGAATAAATAACCTTGGATAGCGGCGTACTGCGCTGCTTATGATTATGCTGTTTTCCTTCGTTTTAAAAAATTTCTGGGTTAATACATAGCCGCTCAGGACAAAGAAGATGCACACTGAAAAGTTACAACAATTCATTAATAATATACATTCCTTACGCACTTAAGGCCGTGTCTTCAGAATATTCTCTCAAAGGCTTACACAAAAATTTCAGACTCTCTGCTCGTGAGGTTTATGCAGGGGTTCTGTTTTCAAAATCGTGCTCTGGTATAGTCTTGCCCAGACAAAGGTCACTCCGGCTCCTATCGCATTGCCTGCGACAATCCCCCACCAGGCACCTACCTGACCCATATCCAGAGTGAATGCGAAAAAAGCCGCAAAGAGCGGAATAAAAACTATGGTTCTCAGGAGGTTTGCAATAAGAGCGTTCAAGCCTTTTCCAGCTCCCTGGAAGAACGATGAAGAGAGCATTCCGAAAGATACTGACGGGTAAAAGATGCAGATAACACGCAGGAAGTGGATAAGGTCCGGAGCTATGTGAGCGGCTTCTTCCGTCTGCGTGAAAACAGCTGCAATCTGCGGGGCAAGGATAAAAGTAAATGCAGCAACCGCGCTTTCGATTAGAAGGCCCAGTTTAATTGCATATGTATGGGCTGTTTTTGCTTTTTTGAAGTCTCTCGCCCCGAAAGAAGCTCCGGAAACCGAAACTACCGCCGTTGCAATCCCTACGAGTGGAGCAATTGCAATTGTTGCAACCCGCCAGCCAGTGGAGTATACAGCAACTCCGTCGGTATTGCTCACGTTCACAATAATAAGGTTGAGGACAAGCATGGATAATGACATGGAAAGCTGCTGGGCAGAGGCGGGGATGGTTATCCTGAATATGTCATTTACAATGTCTCTTTCAAAACTGAAGTCTTTAAAATCAAAGGAAACGAAAGTATCTTTTCTGAAAAAGAGCCAGTTCAGCATCATAACCGAAGAGATCGCAAGAGATAGCAGGGTTGCCCAGGCTGCGCCCGCAATTCCCATTTTAAAGGTGTATATGAAGATAGGGTCAAGGATGATATTCAGGACTGCTCCAAGGATCATTGCCTGCATTGCGCGCTTTGAGTCCCCTTCGGCTCTGAGGATGGAATTAGCTACATTAGTAAAAAAAACTACTATGCTCCCGAGGAATATCACTCTCGAGTAAGCTACTGCGAGATCGGCTGTCTCTCCTGCTCCTGCCAGAGAGAAGATCTGGGGGGCAAAAACATAAAAAGGTATGGTGAATATCAGCCCGAGCAGCAGCATCATTATAATCGTATGTACGGCTACGTTGTCTGCCCCTGCTTTATCCCTTGCTCCTATCTTTCGGGAGATTGCTGCTCCTCCACCTATTCCCAGCCCATTGGATAAAGCCATGCTTATAAAAAAGAATGGAAATGAAAAGCCCATTGCAGCAAGTGCATCCGCTCCAAGCCCTGAGACCCAGAAAGTATCTACCAGCTGGTAAATGGTCTGGACGGACATCGCAACAATCATCGGGACTGCAAGTTTGATAATTGCTTTTTTAGGGTCGCCTTCAAGGATCTTTACGCCTTTTGTTCCCGGATTTTTTGCAGGACTGCAGGGATTGGAATTTACGTTTGTCCTCGTTTCCATTTAATTATCTTCCTTTTTATACGTCCTTTACCTTTATCTCTTTTTCAGGACTGGAATCTTTTTCTGGTTCTGAGAACTTATTAATGGTATTAAAGCCTGGTTGATATGCCAAAAGGTCGTCTATGATTCAGGAAGCCACTCAGTCTTTAGCTGAGTGGTAGTTAACCCCGTAACCTGCAGAATTAAGTTCCTTCAATGTTTCATTAAGGTAGAATAGAAATTCATTTCTAAGCCTTTCTGTCAGCTGTTCCGGGCCAATGCACCTGAAATATGCCGGAGTTCCTCCGATGACTTCCACATACTTTTTTTTTGACATTCTTTCCAGCGTAGAATAAGTTTTTGTCCTCGGAACGTGTGTATACTCATGGATTTCACTTGCTGTTGCTTCACCCATGCTGAGGAGCCCCAAATAGATCTTCGCCTCGTTTTCTGTGAATCCGAGTTTCTTGAGTTTGCCTATGAGCTCCGTGTACATCGCAGACCTCAGTATTGATTTTCAGGAATCAGGCTTTTACTATTTTTATTTTTCAGGCATGCTCTCCAGTTTCTTCAGAGTGCCAATCATTGTTTTCAGGCTTTCCTGGTAAGCTGCAATATCTTCTTCAGCGAGCCGGTTCAAAACATGTGATGTATTTTCTTCAAGTTCCTCTGTGAACCAGTCCCTGTAAGTTTTTCCTTTTTCCGTAAGTGATACCAGGATCTTTCTCCTGTCTCTGGGGTCTCCTCTCCTGCAGACAAGTCCCTCTCTTTCCAGGGCATCGATCATACTGGTCAGGCTTCCTTTCTGGAGGTCAAGGCATTTTCCAAGAGTTGTAGGCATTATTTCCCCGACCGCTCCTATTATCAGAATAGCTTTATTCTGATTTTTGTTAAGACTGCGCGGGCTGTTACCTGTCTGATGAAATACTCTTGCAAAATTTTTATGAAAAAGATGGATCATATCAAACTGAAGGTTGACTGTCTCTTTTACTCTTTCTTCTTTCATTGGTTATCACAGTGAGGTACTTTTTTCCGGTCTAATCCGAATGATAAAACCAGGGATAATAGCCAGAGGTCTGTTCGCGAGGTGTGTTTGATTCAATCTTTTAACTGGTTTCTGGCTGGGTTTACTTTTTTGTTGGTTTATTTTTTTGTTGGGTTTAACCGAAGATTATCGGTTTTGATTGGGTTTTAATTCATATGCTATCATCCGGATCATGACCGTCGTAAATCTTACTATACACTTTTCGTATTGTTAGATTTCAAACTAAATCATGGGGCAGGTTTTATTTATATTTTATGATTTTATGTCTGGAGGTGCATGCGAGTATAGGGTATCCTGAAGTAATCAATATTTTTTCCCGGTTTCGCATTCCTGGCTGCCATCCTGTCTTGCGAATAATCCAAAAAAGAGTAAAATATGTAAATAGAGATTGGGAAGCCTGGATTCAACTTTATTTCTCTCTATCTTATTTACCTCTATTCATTCTTATTTACCTCTATTCATTCTCGTATTTTTACCTGCTCACCCCATGATTTCTTCATTTTCAGCTTTCCAGGCTGGCTGATCTATCACAAGGAGACGAAGGGAAGAATTTCCCTGGTTTTCTATATACTGAACTTCGTATTCAGGCACAAGTACAAGTTTTCCTTTATGAAGGGTGACTGGCACACCGTTGATGTAAAGAGTCCCGTTACCTTCAAGAGTGTAATAGGTTTCGGGGTTTGAAAGCCTGTGTTGAAGGCTCTTTTCTCCAGGGTCAACGACCACGTATGCAATGCTGTAGTTGACTCCCGGATCCTTTTCCATCCTTCCAGGGTGCATCAACTCACATAGGGATATGCCTGTTGCATTTATGAATTCGCAATTTTTAGTATCCCCAGTGAAGAGATAATCATCAACATAAAATCCCGAACCCACAAGGTACGTTTCCTCTCCGAAAGCAGCTCTTTTTATGAAACTGTATTTAGTGGAAGGTTCTGTTTCATTGGGTTTTGTCCATTTATAGGGTACCCAGCCTTCTCCGCTTTCACTCAGGGCTGTCTCAACGAAAAGCTTTCCTATGTTCTTGCCGTTAAAATCTGTAAGATCACTCACGTCCTGCCCTTCCCCCCTAAGATCGGGAGGATAGACTACCCTGATAGCCCTGGTCCCGTTAATCTTCCAGACAAAGATATAGAAATCATCATAAATCCATTTGCTGTCATTTTCCCTGAATTCAGGGAATGATTCTTCTCCTTTTTCTTCCACAAGGCTTGCAGCTTCACGGACCTTTAAAGCTACAGCATCCTCCTGAGCTGAAAGCCCTGACTGCATCTGCGGTTGAGTACAATTTCTGTCCATGTCTTTGTCCTGTTTCCTGAGCTGGTCCCTGACCTGATCTCCTTGCTGAGAGTAAACTGAAGCGCTCAAGAGCAGAATGCCAAGAGAAATTATCAGTATAAACTTAATACAAATTTTTGAGGCTCTCATGTTCTATCAACCTTGAATACTGGAATTCTTGTATTTTTTTGGCAAAAGCCCTGATAGGAGTTTGAGCAATCAGTTTTTGGATTCTATTTTTTAACCTGCCAAAAAAGAAAATTCAGATTTAAGAATCGATAGCTCTATGTTTTAGGACTTTATTATAATTCTAATGTGTTCAAAAAAGTAATTGTTTTTGAAACTGAAATTCTGAAAAGCAATACTGAATAGAAAGATAGAGTCGAGATATAAAGTTACATTTGTATCATGTATTCTAATAAAACCAGGCTAAAAGGTAAAAATAAACCAGAGTTAACCCTAAAACGAATAAAGAAAAAAAGGTGATTTTCAGCAAAGGATTGATGCTGTGGAAGTAAAGTTTTTTCTCCCCTGTTTGTTCACTGTCATTACTGCTTTCATCGATTAATATTTTGCGTGAATATGTCCATTGAGTGTTGTTTCTTTCTTTTCGCTCCACGTTGCAGTCACTGTGAGGTTTAACTTAAAGCCTGTATGGTATGTAAAACTGACCTGTTGATTTTTTGTAACTCCCTGTTTATCGAAGACAACTTTGTCTCCATCTTTTGCGACGAGATGCCATGTGCCGTTATCTGGGGCCGTGATTACCGCATAACCATCTATAGTTACTCCCCAACTTGTTTTTGAATTTGTATAAGTTCCAGTGCCGTTTTTGATAGTCATCGAAAAGTTCTGGTCTATTGAACCTCCTAAACCTTCCCCAAGCAATTTCTCCATTTTTTTAAGTTGACCTTCGTCTATTCCAGTTTTTTCCATTATCATTTCGTTTACATCTTTTTGAATCAGAACTGTCATCGTTTCACCTCATTCTTTCTTTAACGCTTATATAAGTTTTATTTTAATTCTATCTGCTACTTTTAGTAATTTTTAATCTGAATATTTCTGTGGGCACGTCTTTACAATAATTATTTAGATGTTAATGTATTTAAAACCTGCTAACTTTATAAACTTTTTTACAACAATTTTCGATTTTACCTTTCACAAATTAGTACAGTTCTAAACTCCAAAATCCAAACACTAAACTGTGAAATAAGCGAGAAGGCACAGAGGAACTTAATCAAAGCTCTATAACATAAAACTCATGGATAAAAGAATGAAAAAATAGAATGAAGAGAGTAAGTACTTCTATGTTTTCTGAGGTTATAATTATTATTCTTTTGGCATCAGTTAATGAATTTTATGCACAACTTCGAATACCATGCATAGCGATTTTCCGGTATAATTCATAGATATTTATATAAAAGATAATAATTTCTTGGTATTTCGTATCTTAATCGAATCCAAGTGGGATCACATTTAATTATTTATGAGGCAAACCTTCAAATTCCTCGTCAAAATTTTCTCTTTCATTTTCCGGCTCTTGTTGATAACATTCGGAAGCGAATAACATTAGTAGATAAGCATCAATGTGATCAGCAGCATTTAGGGGATAAATGTAAGTTATCCACTCGAAACAGCGAAGAGCCTTTTTTCCTGATTATATCCCCCTTCTCATCCTCTTTATTTAATAAAAATATATTTTAAATTTTACTAGTTAAATTCTCACTTTCATTTTCAACTTTTTTAGCTTCATTCTCTGGTGCTTTTTGAGAACAGCCAGAAGCAAATAAGATTAATGTGACAAGCATCACTGTAATAAACAAAGCACCAAAAAGTTTTATTTTCCCGATAATCTCATCCCCTTTCATTCATAAATATATGTGGAAATATATTCCCTATGAATAATATATATTGATGTTTATCTAACTTCTCTCCCGCATTCTTCTCCTGTGTGCTGCTTTTCTTCTGCCGTTTCCCTGCTCATTTTCCCTGTCGTTTTTGAACTCACATATTTCTCATTCTAATGTATGTTTTTATCTCATTCTTCTTTATTTCCTCTACCTTTAACATTTTCTTATTTGTAATGAAAAGCCTTTTATTTACTTTTCAGATTGGGTAAAATGTCTAAACTTGAGAGTAACTATTCAGGTAGCCTTTAA
>DUGS01000177.1:10298-15356 GCA_013331265.1 Methanosarcina sp. | reverse complement strand
ATCTCAAATTTTCTTTCCATTAATGCTTAATAAATGAAAGAATGAAAATTTCCTTGAAATGCGAAAATATAATTCATAGATATATAAATAAATTATATAATAGAGAGAAAAGCAACGAGAAGAATATTTATACTGAATGCGTCGCTCTAATAGAGCCAATAACTTTAAAGTAGATAAATACATTAATTGTGAAAACTATTCGAAAGAGTAACCTCTTAAAGGAATGAATCTGAATTCAGATCTGGTTTTCCTGATAAGGGAATTTGTGTAATAAGAATATTATCATGGAAAGCTGAAAAAAGGTTTATTCGTAGAACATAAAGTTTCAAAATATTACTTAATAAGAAGCTCTTAGAAACCATATTGCAATCATCAGTCTAATAAAATTGTAATATATATTCAAGTATTTCTATTTATACCGAAATTTCTTACATTTCGAAGAAGTTAGAATAAGTATCATGATTTACCTTTAAAATTGACAGGTGAGCTGGTGAGCATCAACATAAACAGATATAAATGTGGATATTGTGGAGCCTGCGTGGGAGTTTGCCCTAAAGGAGCACTCGAACTTGTAGAAACCTGGATTGAAGTAGATGAAAGTATCTGCATAGTGTGCGGGATATGTGATCGCATCTGCCCTGTGGGAGCAATCGAGGTAATGAAATGAAGGACAAGTATGATGTTCTGGTCATAGGAGCCGGTCCTGCAGGTTCCATTGCTGCAAAAACAGCCGCGGAAAAAGGGCTTGATGTACTATTAATTGAAAAACGCCAGGAAATAGGCGATCCTGTACGCTGTGCCGAAGGCGTGAATAAAGAGTACCTTAAAAAACATATAGAAATCGACAAGCGTTGGATTTGTGCTGACCTAAAAGGTTCCCAAATTTTCTCTCCGGACGGCACAAAGATAGAGATGGCTGAGGAAATCTCAGGAGGCGAGGTCGGCTATGTGCTTGAGAGAAAGGTCTTTGACCGTGCTCTTGCGGAACAGGCTGCAGTCGCCGGAGCTGAAGTTCGGGTAAAAACAAGAGCTACAGGTCTTATCATTGAAGACGACTTCGTAAAAGGAGCCAGAATCATGCATCTCGGGAAAGAATATGAGGTGCGTGCAGGAATAGTAATAGGAGCTGACGGAGTCGAATCAAAAATAGGCAGGTGGGCAGGAATCGATACCGCACTGAAGCCCGTAGATATTGAGACCTGTACCCAGTTCCTGATAGCAGGTGCGGACGTAAATCAGGAATACTGCGAGTTCTATATAGGAAATGAGATCGCACCCGGAGGTTATATCTGGGTTTTTCCTAAAGGAGAAGGCAAAGCCAATGTCGGGATAGGGATCCTCGGGAGTAAAATGGGAAAATTCAAACCAAAACCTGTTGATTATCTGAATAATTTCCTGCAAAAAAGGTTTCCTGATGCCCGGGTAGTTGAGATGGTTTTCGGCGGAGTCCCGGTATCAGGCAGCATCGAGAAAACTTCAGCTAACGGGCTGATGCTTGTAGGAGACGCTGCACGCCAGTCAGACCCGATCACAGGCGGCGGTATCCTCAATGCCATGGATGCGGGCAAACTGGCTGGAGAAGCTGCTTACGAAGCCATATCTGCAGGAGATGTCTCCCTGGCAAAACTTGAAGAGGCATATGAGGAAAGGTGGAGAGCTACAATAGGACATGAAATCGATATGAGCCTTATCGTAAAGAATTGCTTTATTAACCTTACTGACGCTGACCTTGACTCGCTTGCACATTCGTTAAAAGATGTGAAATTTGAAAGAATGAGCCTCCTTGACCTGCTCCAGGCTCTCTTCAAAGCCAATAAAAAACTGCTCTGGGACCTTCGTGTGCTTTTCAAGGATGCAGCAAAAGATGTGATAAAAAACAAAACATGATGCCTGTTTTTCAGGCATCTTTTTATTCTGTTTTAGACGTTTTGAATGGGATTTTTTTCTACAAACCCTGTCTTTTTGATGGAATTACTTATTCCAGAACTCCGGTGTAAATAGAACAATTACTGTGTACACTTCAAGCCTCCCAATCCACATATTGGCAATCAGGATTAATTTTCCGAGAGGAGGAATGGGGTCAAAAGAACCCATAGGGCCTACTACATTCAGGCCTGGACCTATATTACCAAGAGTAGCTATGGAAGCAGTAATTGAAGTTATGATGTCCATTCCCAGGACTGAGAGAATAAGTGCACTTGTGAGAAAGATAAGGAGATATATGACAACAAATGAGATAATAGAGCTGATAATCTCATCAGGCACGGCTTTATTATTGAATTTAACGCTTTTTACGGCTCTAGGGTGAATGGCCTTGAACAGTTCCGCCCTGCTGTGCTTGAGTAAGATAAGAATGCGCACAACCTTTATTCCTCCACCCGTGGAACCGGCACAGGCCCCTATGAACATAACTATAAGAAGCACCATTTTCGCAGATTCGGACCAGAGGTTAAAATCTGTTGACGAAAACCCTGTACTTGTTATGATTGTGACGACCTGGAAAATTGCAAGCCTGAATGAATCAAAAAGGCCTGTACCCATGTCCCGCCAGAGCAGAAAAGTGAGAAGCCCGCTTGCTGAAAGGACAATAGCTGTATAGAACCTGAATTCTTCGTCCTTGAGAAGATAATCTTTGTCTATATAGATTGCTCTGTAGTGAAGAGCAAAGTTTGCACCTGCAACGAAAGTGAAAAACGTTATTATATATTCAACGAGAGGGCTCTTAAAAGCTCCAACACTCAACGCATAATTGGAGAAACCTCCGCAACCCATTGTAGCAAAAGTATGATTAAGCGCGTCGTATAGAGAGACGCCTGCAAGCAGGAGGGCGATAACCTGTGCTAATGATATTACAAAATAGACCATCCAGAGTATTCTTGCCGTGTCTTTAACTCTCGGTTTCAGTTTATCTTCAGTGGGTCCGGGCGCTTCTGCACGGAAAAGCTGGCGGCCGGCAACTCCGAGTTTGGGCAGGATGGCAATAAAAAGCACAATAATACCCATGCCGCCGAGCCACATAATCAAGCCTCTCCAGAAAAGGATGCTTTTTGGATGACTTTCGATATCAGTAAGTATCGATGAACCCGTGGTTGTAAATCCCGACATGGATTCAAAAATAGCATTGAGAGGGGAAATTCCATCCAGCATGAAAGGAATTGCCCCAAAAATGGCAGCTGCAAGCCATCCCAGAGCAACGATTGCAAAACCCTCCTTACGCATCCATTCATCTTTGGTCTTAAAGGAGAGCAGGAGAAAACCTGTAAGGGTGGTTATGAAGATGGAAACCAGAAAAGGAGTTAAGCTTTCTCCGTAATAATAAGCGACCCCCAGAGGGATTACCATGAAAAGACCAAGAAGCCTGAGTAAACCGCCAAGTACATAAAGAACAACTTTAAAATTCATGTTGACCCTCTGTTTTTGAAACTTATGACTTTTTTAATGTATTATTATTAAATTCTTATTTAAACAATTTCTCAACAGGCTTGACAGCGGAAGAAAGAGCAAAGACGATAACTCTATCCCCCTCACGAATGATAAAATCACCTCTGGGGATAATGACCTCACCGTCATGAACCACCACAGTAACGATTGCGTCTTTAGGGAACTTTATCTTGCTGAGCGGCTTTCCTACGATTTTCGATTGTCCTGATGCGGTGTATTCGATAATTTCTGCTTTTTCACCTTCAAGCGTTGCAAGGGTTTCTATACCTTTTCCCATTGTAAGTTTAAGGACTTCGTTTACTGTTGCTTCTCTCGGGCTTACTGCAACATCAATTCCGACCATCTCGAAAAGAGGGACATAATCCGAGCGGTCAGCCCTTGCAATCACTTTTTTGGCGCCCATTTGCTTTGCCAGGAGAGAACAGAGAAGGTTCTTTTCGTCGTTATCAGTAACCGCGATAACAACATCCATATCTTCTATATTTTCTTCTCTAAGAAGGCTGACATCAGTACCGTCCCCATTGAGTATGAGGGCGTTTTTCAGCACCTCGGCAACTTCTATACAGCGGCTTTTCCTGTACTCGATAACCTTGAGATCTGCATTCTCATCTTTATCTATAATCTTGGCAAGGTAGAAGCCTACAATTCCGCAGCCAATAAGGAGAATTCTGTTTCTGTGTGGTTCTTCATTACTGAAAACAGTTTCAAGGTCTTCCATGGCTCTGGGCTTGCCCACTACCACCATGTGGTCGTTTGCCTTGATTAAATCATTTCCGTGAGGGATGATTATTTCGTTTTCCCGAAAAATAGCACTTACAATGCAGCAGTCGTCAAGCTTGAGGTCCTGCATGCGCTTTCCTACAAGCCTGTTGTCAGGGCGAATTGCAAATTCCATCATCTGAACTTTGCCCCCTGCAAACATTTCCGCATCTATTGCAGAAGGGTTTGAAAGCACTTCAGCGACTTCCGAGGCAAGAGCGAGCTCAGGACAGATCATAATATCCACCCCTACCTGAGCTCTGGAAGTAACAGGGGAATCTATATAGTCAGGGTTACTGACCCTGGCAATAGTTTTTGTATCCTTCCAGCCGGCATGTGACCTCAGGATAAGCTTTGCAGTCATACAGGCAACAATATTTACTTCATCAACCCCGGTGACAGCAACTAGAATATCAGTATCAGGAAGGACACTTGCGAGAATATCCGCATTTGCACCATTCCCTTCCACGACCTGAATGTCCAGCTCATCCGCCCTTCTCAGAGCATCCTCATCTTTTTCGATAACAATCACATCGTGTGTGAGGGAAAGAAACTTTGCAATATGAAATCCTACCTGGCCTGCCCCTATAATTACTGCTTTCATAAGATTCCCTCGAAAAAAAAGCCCTTTCCAGATAGATTGCTCCTGCTTGCTTAAGTAGTCTTTGGAGATAGAAAACGCAAGTAGGCGGATATCTAAGAAATAATATAATGTGGTTACTATGTACTTCCATAACTAAAACCATGGGTTCTATGGCTAACCGCTTTCAAGCTATTACTTCAAGAGTATCAGTGCTTTCTTTTTGTGATCCATTTTCATAGGAATAAGGCAGGAAACCCTGAGTCTTTAGCTCAGGG
>DUGS01000177.1:9756-10053 GCA_013331265.1 Methanosarcina sp. | reverse complement strand
GGAACCAGAGCTTCTTCAGGTTTGTCAAAGGCAAATGCCATAATGCCAAAAATCATTCTATGAGTCTTGATAGGAATATAGTATCCCTTTCCTGCAGGAAGGTTATCTGTTCCATGGCCAGCTACCTGACCATTATCGTAAGCCCACCAGGCAATTGCCCTCTCTTTGTCATTGAGGGGGTATGCAGCATCACCAGCTCCGATCTGGAGTCCGGAAAAGCTGGGGATGAGTACCGCAAAAAGTCCTGGTCCAAAATTATGCATTTGATCTGCGAGGATTTCGAATACTTCTTGCCGT
>DUGS01000177.1:9137-9531 GCA_013331265.1 Methanosarcina sp. | reverse complement strand
CCTGATGTTGCTTCTACTTCAGCTTCACTTTGCCAGATCTGGGGCAGAAGGTGGCGCAGTCGTGTGGCAAGGCTGCTAATTATAAGGGCGATAGTAACGTACCCGACAAAAGCAATAAAGTACTGCAAATCAGCAACAGTAAATGAATAGTAAGGTTCGACAAAAAGGACATCAAAAACCAGAATGCTCAAAACTGCCGTAAACAGAGCCACCCTGCGCCTGAAAAAGAACGCAGATACCAGAACAGGAATGAGCTGAATTATCAGCAAGTTTGAAGGGCCAATATACTCTTTAATAAAGAAGTTGATTCCCACAATGGCTGTAATCAGGATGAGACTGATTACATACTCCGCTGTGAAGAAAAGTGGAATTTGCTTTTTAAGAGGTATATATG
>DUGS01000177.1:0-8971 GCA_013331265.1 Methanosarcina sp. | reverse complement strand
TTTGCTTTTTAAGAGGTATATATGTGTCTTTTCCTTTTGGTTCGTACAGATGAATATCAATACCACTCGACTGTCGTATCACCCTATAAACCGGAGAGAAGATCACATCCAGACCGCGGGGTTTTCCCAGCATGATCATGCTGACATTGCTCCGCCGGGAGTAGCGTATAATCTCATTGGCTACGTCATTCCCGCGGTAACGCACTATCCGTCCACCCAGCCGTCTTCCTGTTTCAAGAGCTTGATTTATCCAGAGGCGCTCCTGAGAAGATAATGCTCTCTCATCACCAACGTCCACTGAAAATATAATCAAATCCGCATCGAACCTGGCTGCAAGCCTGTATGCTGCCCTTACCATATGTTCGGCTGTCGGGCCTGGACGGATACAGACAAGAAGCCTTTCTGCTGCAGGCCAGGGGCCCGGAATAGCCCGGGTCCTCATATAACCTATCATCCTCCTGTCCGTAGACTCAGCCATATATCGCAGAGCAAGTTGTCGGAGTGCGAGGAGGTTTCCAATTCTAAAAAAACTTTGAACAGCCGTTTCAGCCATATCTTTTACATAGACTTTCCCTGCTTTGAGACGAATATTTAGCTCTTCCGGGGTGATATCGATTAATCGGATCTCATCAGCATCAGAAAGGAAAGTATCCGGCACAATTTCAGATACTCTGATGCCAATTATCTGTGCAACGGCATCGTTCTGGCTTTCAATATGCTGAATATTGATATTTGTATAAACTGAGATTCCTGCCTGCAGAAGTTCTTCAACGTCCTGGTACCGTTTCAAATGCCTGCTGCCTGGGGCGTTGGTATGGGCTAACTCATCTACAAGGACGATCTGGGGATGGCGTCGGATAACTGCATCGAGATCCATCTCCCTGAGAGAAAGGTTCTGATGTTCTATGGAAACTGTCGGAATGACTTCAAAGTCCTCTACCAGGGCGCTGGTCTCAGGTCTATCATGGATCTCTATGTAACCGATTACGACATCTTTTCCCTCTCGTTGCCTCTCAAGTGCATCCTGAAGCATTGAATAAGTCTTTCCAACACCTGCTGCATAGCCAAGGTAAACTGTTAGCCGTCCTTCATTCGCCTTTTTTTCATCACGACGAGCAATGAAAAGTAAATCTTCGGCCCGAGGTCTTCCTTCCTCATCACTACGATTAGGTGCCATAGTCCCTCTTTTTAATATGATTGACTTCCTTGATCAAGTGCCCTGTTGAGAGACAGCACGTTTACATAAGCTCCGGTTAAGGGAGAACCAACAGATTCTGCAACTATGAGAGCTCTAACTTCTTCTTCCGGAAGATTTCGTGCCTTTGCCACAACGGGTACCTGTATCAATGCGGATTCAAGACTGATGTGCGGGTCAAGTCCACTGGCTGAAGCCATTACCAGATCCGAAGGTATCGGGCCGGCAATTCCGTCTTTTAGGAGGGCATTTGTTCGGTTGTCGACCAATTCCAGAAGAACGGAATTTGTAGGTCCTAAGTTTGACCCTCCGGAAGAAGCCGCATCATATCCGCTAGCTGAAGGCCTGCTCTGGAAATACTGAGGTGCAGTGAAATTCTGACCAATAAGAGTTGACCCGATAACCTTGTCATTATCGACAATCAGGCTTCCGTGAGCCTGGTCAGGAAAAAGTAACCCGGAAACAAGTGTCACTGTTATGGGATATATGAACCCTGTAATAATGAATAACACTGCGAACAGTAATACGGCTTTTTTGATAGATTTCATGCCAGTACCCCCTCAGATATTCAGTAAACCGATCAGTATCAGATCAATTATCTTGATTCCTATGAACGGAGCGATAACTCCTCCAAGGCCAAAAATGGTCAGGTTATAGGTAAAGAGTCTCGATGCAGGCATAGTCTTGAACTTAACTCCAGTGAGTGCAAGTGGGATCAACATTGGAATTACCAGAGCATTAAATATGACTGCTGAAAGAATGGCAGACTCAGGGGCCGCAAGGCCCATTATATTCAGTATTTTTAGCTGCGGATAAATCCCTATAAGAGCAGCTGGAATGATTGCAAAATATTTGGCCATATCATTGGCAATCGAGAAAGTTGTCAGAGCTCCCCTGGTCATCAGGATTTGCTTTCCTATCTCGACAATGTCCAGAAGTTTTGTAGGGTCGCTGTCAAGGTCAATTATGTTTGCAGCTTCCCTTGCAGGCTGTGTCCCATTGTTCATTGCCACGGCTACATCGGCCTGGGCAAGGGCAGGAGCATCATTTGTTCCATCCCCTGTCATGGCAACCATGTATCCTTCATTCTGGTATTCCTTAATCATTCTAAGTTTATCATCAGGCTTAGCTTCTGCCAGGTAATCGTCAACTCCCGCCTCCACTGCAATAGTGGCAGCAGTGAGATGATTGTCCCCTGTTATCATAACTGTACGAATCCCTATCTGACGCAGGTCTGAAAACCTTTCCTTAATTCCAGTTTTCAGGATGTCTTTGAGGAATACCACACCTAGAATGACTTCATTGCGAGCAACCACAAGGGGTGTACCACCTGCAGACGCAACAGCGTCTACTTTTCCCTTAAGGTCCGAAGGAATGGTTCCTCCGAATTCCAGAGCCGCCTTAGTTATTGCATCGTAAGCGCCCTTTAGATATGTTATTTCCCCGCACTGTGCACCGCTGACTCTGGTTGCGGCTGAAAATGGTATAAATGTGATATTCTTGGGAGGAGCAGGAGTCTTTCCTGTTCTTTCCTGAATCAGAGCAATAATACTCTTTCCTTCTGGTGTATCATCTGCAAAAGAGGAGAGAAGGGCAGCTTCCATTAATTCTTCATTTGATTGTGCATCTACTGTCAAGAATTCGGCTGCCTGCCGGTTACCTAAGGTGATTGTGCCCGTTTTATCCAGGAGCAGGATATTTACATCTCCTGCAGCTTCGATTGCCCTTCCCGAGAGAGCTATGACATTTAACTGGAATAAACGGTCCATTCCGGCTATTCCTATTGCCGGGAGCAGGGCTGCAATAGTTGTGGGAGCTAAACAGACAAAAAGCGCAATCAGTACTGTTAGACTTGCAGCAGAGCCTTTTCCGCTTGAGACAGCGCTGTATGCAGAAACCGAATAGGTGCTGGCTACAACTGCCAAAAATACGCCAGTGAGTGCAATGAGCAGAATTTCGAGAGCTATTTCGTTAGGGGTCTTCCTTCTCTCTGCACCTTCTACCATTGAGATCATGCGGTCAAGGAAGGTCTGCCCCGGATCGGTGGTGATTCTGACGATTATCTCATTGGCAATAACAGTCGTTCCTCCGGTAACAGCACTCCTGTCACCACCCGATTCACGTACAACAGGTGCTGACTCTCCGGTAATTGCTGATTCGTTAACTAATGCAGCTCCCTTTACAACTTCCCCATCTCCCGGAATTATTTCGTTTGCCTTTACAAGGACAAGGTCGTTTTTTCGGAGATCGGAAGAAGATATCTCGGTGAAAGCAGCATCAAAAGAATCTGCTGTGAGCTTTCTGGCTGGAACGCTGGTTTTTGACTGCCTAAGGGATGCTGCTCTGGCTTTTCCACGGCCTTCGGATAGGGATTCCGCAAAATTTGAAAATATAACTGTCAGCCATAGCCAGAAGGACACAAAGCCTGTAAAGAAGGAAGATTTCGGAGTAGCAGAGAAAATCCCAATAACAAAACTGATTGTGGTCAGGATACCTCCGATTTCCACCATTAGCATAACCGGGTTTCCTTTCTGCTGGCGCAGATCAAGTTTCAGCACTGAGCTGATGAGTGCTTCGCGGATAAGTTTTGGCTCAAAAGCACCTAAACGGGGGAATCGCTTTCGTGCCATATTAGATTCCTCCTATCATAGAAAGATGTTCAGCGATTGGCCCCATTGCAAAGAGAGGGAAGAACGTGAGAGCCCCGATGATAAGGATAACCAGAATTGTCCAGATCGAAAATGTAATGGAGTCTGTGGGGAGAGTTCCCGAGCTGGGTGGAACTTTTTTCTTCTGTGCCAGCGATCCTGCCATTGCCAGCATGGAAACTGCAGGTACGAATCTGCCTATCAACATTGCCAGGCTGCCTGTGAGTGTGTAGAAAGGTTTTGATGCATCAAATCCGGCAAAGGCACTGCCGTTGTTGTTAGCCATGGATGCGAAGGCGTATATCAGTTCGGATAGTCCATGCGGACCCGGATTTTTCATTAATTCCGTAACGTTTGGGAGAACCAGCGCAATGCCTGAAAGTAGAAGGACAAGGACTCCAGGTATCAGGACGGTTATGACGGCCATCTTCATCTCTAATGCCTCTATTTTTTTCCCGAGGTATTCGGGGGTTCTTCCTATCATCAACCCTGCGATGAAGACTGCAAGTACCACAAATCCGATCATGGTGTAGAACCCAGACCCTGCTCCTCCAAAGGCGACCTCGCCGAGAAGCATCATGAACAGAGTCACCAGGCCGCCTATAGGAGTAAGGGAGTCATGCATGGTATTAACTGCTCCGCAGGACGTTGACGTGGTAGATGTGGCAAAAAGTGACGAGCCCAGGAGCCCGAACCTTACTTCTTTTCCCTCCATTGATATTCCGGAAACGCCCAGTTCTTTTACAAGAGGGTTTCCTGCAAGCTCTGCAGAATAGAGGGTAATAAAACCACATAAAAATAATATTAGCATAACAGTGAAAATCATCCATCCCTGCCGAATTTTTCCTGTAATTCTCCCAAAGACCAGAGGCAGGGTTGCAGGTATAATGAGAATAAGAAAAATCTCTATGAAATTAGTCAAGGGTGTCGGATTTTCGTAGGGATGGGCAGCGTTTGCATTGAAAAATCCTCCTCCATTGGTACCGAGTTCTTTTATTGCTTCCTGGGAGGCTACAGGCCCCATTGCAATTGTCTGCTGTCCTGTAGAGCCATATCCCGTAGCCTGAACATAAGGGTCAAGGTTCTGGATAACTCCCTGCGACACCAGAATTAAGGCAAAAATGAAAGCTATCGGCAAAAGGATATAAAGTGTACAGCGAGTCATGTCGACCCAGAAGTTTCCTACCCTATCGGTTGACTGGCGGGTTATTCCTCTCATCACTGAGATCGCTATGCAGACGCCTGTTGCTGCTGAAAGGAAGTTCTGGACTGTAAGACCGGCCATCTGGGTAAGATAGCTTGCTGTCGTCTCGCCACTGTAGACCTGCCAGTTTGTATTGGTGACAAAACTGGTGGCAGTGTTAATTGCAGTGTAAAGATCAAATGCCCTAAAATTTTGTGGGTTGAATGAAAGAAAACCTTGAAAAATAAGAAGCATAAAAAGGATTACAAAACCTATGCCATTGAAGATGAGCATATTCCGGGCGTAGCCCTTCCACCCATCTTCTCTATCAGGATCTGTTTCGATCAGTCTGTAAATCATATTTTCAATATGACCCGGAATTCCTCGGGACATATCTCCGGAAAAGACCCGAACAAAAAAACTGCTGAGAGGTAATGCCACTCCGGTTACAATGGCCAAAAAAAGGAGAAGCATTAAAGCTTCTACACTTATTTCTTGTGTTGTCATTTGTTCACATCTGTTCTGTTTGTTTAATTCGCCGCCTTCAATTCATACAGATAACAAATGTAAAGCGTAATGTAGAGGGTGTAGAGGGATTTTGAACTACCAGCTAAATGTAAAGATTTAACGGGCTTCCAGAGTCATCCTCCCAACCAATGTTGACGAGTCATGCAGGCTCTACCTCCACGTCCTGCAGGTGAAATGGAATAATAAACATGAGATTATACTTGAGATGCCTTTCGGCTTCCGGCTTTCTCCGGCTTAACGTCCCCGATCCCTTCGGGCATGAGATGAGATGTACCCTATTATCCAACTTCGTATAGCCTGGTTTTCGCATAAGATTGTGGTGACAGTACAATAATATTTTATTAACTGCAAAGTAGAAATAATCAAGCAGAATCAATAATGGCTAACAGTTTGGAAGTTGACGCTTATATCGCCTGAGCTAAAGACTCAGGGATTTTACGCTTCTTAATAAAAAATATGAAAATCTAAAAAACTCTGAAATAGATTACTTTTTTAAGAGTTTTATGAATGCCAGAAGTCACTTGTAAACAGTACCAGTGCAGTGTATACTTCAAGTCTTCCGACCCACATATTGTTTATAAGGATAATTTTGCCGAGTGGCGGAATCGATTCAAAATTCGCCATAGGCCCAACAATATTAAAACCCGGACCTATGTTTCCAAGAGTGGTTATCGAAGCTGTAACCGAGCTTATCATATCGACTCCCAGAAGGGTTAGAAATATTGAGCTGAAGACAAAAACACCTATATAAAGCACAATAAAAGAGAGGATTGACTGCAAAATATCATCAGGCACTGCTTTATTATTGAATCTGATAGGCCTGACAAGCCTTGGATGAATAAATTTAAAGAGCTCTCTCCTCGCATACTTTAACATCAATAGAAAACGCACAACCTTCATGCCGCCGCCTGTGGAACCTGCACAACCTCCGATAAACATTACTGCAAAAACCAAAATCTTTGCCGAGTCTTTCCACAGGTTAAAATCAATAGAGGCAAAGCCAGTAGCTGTCATAATAGAGGTTATTTGAAATACGGCATAGCGGAAAGAGTTGAAAACCGAATACTCCATATCTTTATAAAGAACCAGTGTGAGCAAACATGTGAAGCCGAGAAGGAAATAAGTATAAGCTCTGAATTCCTCGTCCCGGAGAAGAACGTTTATATTTTTATTATGAATAGCGCGATAGTAGAGGGCAAAGTTTGCCCCGGCTAAAAACATAAAAAATGTCAGGATAAATTCTATAAGCGGACTTCCAAAGGCTTCTATCCCCGCGTTATAAGTAGAAAAACCAGCACAAGCCATGCAGGTAAATGTGTGGTTAAGGGCATCGTAAAGTGACATTCCTGCCAGCACAAGAGCTGCAACTTCAGCGGCTGAGATAAAGATATATAGTTTCCACAGAACCTTTGCGGTTTCCCTGATTCTTGGTCTCAACTTATCTTCGGTAGGACCCGGAGCTTCTGCTCTGAAAAGCTGGCGGCCTGCAACTCCAAGTTTTGGCAGAATTGCCACGAAAAGCACGATGATCCCCATGCCTCCAAGCCATGCAGTGAAGGACCGCCAGAAAAGAAGACTTCTTGAATGAATTTCGATATCTACAAGAATTGAAGAACCTGTTGAAGTAAAACCAGACATTGTTTCAAATACAGCATCAAGAAAAGAGATTTCCTCGAAAAGGAAAGGAATAGCACCAAAAATAGCTGCTGAAAGCCAGCTCAGAGCTACAATGGCAAGAGCTTCTTTCTGCTGCCATTCAACGCCACTTTTAATGCGTGAAAAGAGCAAACCGGCAAGAAGGGTTACGAGAATTGAAGCAATAAAAGGTTCCAGGGGTTCTCTATAATAAATAGCCACAAAAAGGGGAACGAGCATTGTAAAAGCCAGAAGTATAAGAATTTTTCCAAGTGCGTTAAAGATGGCTTTATTGTTAATAGAAACCCCCCCTCTCCTGTAAAACTTATTTAAAAAACTTTTCTACTTCCGAAATAGCTGAAGCCATGGAAAAAATAACTACACGGTCTCCTTCATTGATAACGAATTCTCCTCTTGGAATTATAGTCTCTTTTCCGCGTACTACCATATTGACAAGAGAGCCCTTTGGGAATTTTACTTTGTTCAAAGGCTTGTCCACAATTTTAGACTTGTCGGACGCCGTATATTCTATGATTTCGGCTCTTTCACCTTCGATGGTCGTAAGTGTCTGTATACCCCTTCCCATGGTAAGTTTGAGGACTTCATTTACTGTTGCTTCCCTCGGGCTTACGGCCATATCTATACCGACCATCTCGAAAAGAGGTAGATAATCCGAGCGGTCAGCCCTTGCAATTACCTTCTTTGCACCGAGCTGCTTTGCGAGCAGGGCACAGAGGAGGTTCTTTTCATCACTGTCCGTAATAGCAACAACAACATCCATGTCCTGAATGTCTTCTTCTTTTAAAAGGCTGACATCAGTGCCGTCTCCATTGAGAACAAGGGCATTTTTCAATATATCAGCAACTTCTATGCAGCGGCTCCTGCTTTGCTCAATAATTCTCAGGTCAGCATTTTCCTCTCTGTCGATCAGTTTTGCCAGATATAAACCTACAATTCCGCAGCCAATAAGAAGAATTCTGGTTCTATGAGGCACTTCACTCCCAAAAATGATCTCAAGATTTTCCATAGCTTCCGGCTTGCCCACAACCACCATGTGGTCATTTGCCTTAATTAAATCGTCTCCGTGAGGTATAATTATTTCGTTTTCTCTGAAAACTGCACTGACAATGCAGTAGTCAGCAAGCTGAAGGTCCTGTATATGCTTTCCAACAAGCTTGCTTTCAGGACTGATTGCAAATTCAGTCATCTTTACTTTTCCTTCAGCAAACATTTCCGCATCTATTGCGGAGGGGCTTGAGAGTATATCAGCGACTTCCGAGGCAAGAGCTAGCTCAGGACATATCATAAGGTCAACGCCAACCTGAGCTCTGGAAGTAACAGGGGAATCTATATAGTCAGGGTTACTGACCCTTGCTATGGTTTTTATATCCTTCCAGCCGTTTTTGTTTTTCGTAATCAATTTTGCAGTCATGCAGGCAACGATATTTACTTCATCAACGCCTGTTACAGCTACAAGAAGGTCAGCATTTTGCAGGACTTTTGAAAGGATTTCTGCATTTGCGCCGTTTCCTTCAATTACAAGCACGTCAAGTTCGTCTACTCTTCTTGATGCTTCCTCGTTTTTCTCTATAACTACCACATCATTTTTAGGAGAGAGGGCTTTTGCAATATGATAGCCTACTTCCCCTGCACCAATAATTACAGCCTTCATAGAACACCTTCCAAAAATGTTTTTATGAATCTACCACTTCTGGAGTTATTGGACCAGAGGCGATAAGCACAGGCTTGAACGATAACGAAATTTGACATAATATTGATTGC
>DUGS01000070.1 GCA_013331265.1 Methanosarcina sp. | reverse complement strand
GTTTCCCGCTCACATTACTCACATAACCCCTATTCAAATTAATTATATAAATAGCTATGCATTTCATACCAGTCTAATATAATAGAAGAAAGATCATGCTGAGACATTATTTATAAATTTATGCTGTATATACAAATTCGTTATATATCTGGAGAAAAACCCGCAGGCCTTCAAAGAAGAAATAATAGCCTCTGGAAAGAACTACAATAAGAAACTTATACAAGATTGCGAGTTTTTAGTTCTATGCACCCAGACAGGCGTTTGATTTATATTGCAGTTTTTGCAATTATGGGGCTTTCCAATGCCGTAATTCCCATCCTTCCGGAACTTGCAACCGGTTATCAGGGTACATATGGGGAGCTTGCATCAAGCCTGCTCTTTTCAGGGTACTTTATGGGAGCCCTTGCCACAATGCTTCCTTTTGGGATTCTCGCTGACAAGTTAGGAAACCTCAGGCTCATAGCGCTTGGTATTATCTTCACGGTTATATCAGGACTTATTATTTTTTACTCAGAAAACCTGTGGGTTCTTGCAATTTCCAGATTTATTGAAGGTGCTGCATGTGGAGCTTTTTTTCCAGCGGCATATTCCACACTCTCAAGGTGCAAAGACCCCAGGCGCTGCCTTGGGGAATTCACCTTTCTTTCCAATGCCGCATTGGCTACAGGAGCTTTATTCTCAGGGATGCTCGCAGACATTTTTCTGAAAGGTGCCGTCCTCATATTCACGTTTATAGCTCTGCTTTCGGAAATCCCTCTCCTTTACAGGCGCAAAGAACTCATTAACCCGAGAAAGACGGGAGAAAAACCTGACTTACTCCCAGGTCCAGACTCCCTAAAAGCCCATTTCAAACACTCTTCAAGGGGAGTCACAGAGCTCATTTCCCGCCATAATTCAGGGATATGGTTGAGTTCTTTTCTGCTCAACGGAGCAATAGGGGTTCTCATAGCCTATTATCCAGACTACAGCCTTGAAATTTTATCTAAAGTCCAGCTTGGAAGTGCTATTGCGAGCCTTTATGTCTGCGCTATGATCACATCCTTTCTTATAGGCCGTTTTAAAGTAACAGAAAAAACCATAATCCGGATAGGATTAGCTTTTTCTGCCTTTGGAGCTTTTTTTGCGGTCAAGAATCCCTTCCTCGGCTTTTCAAGCCTTGGAGGCGGATCAGGGATAGCAGCGGTGGGTTTTGCTCTGGCTGTCGCAAGAATGGATGCGGACAGAGGGCTTGCCATGGGACTCTTTAACACAACTATATATGCAGGGCTCTCCTTATTTCCGATTGCTGCAGGACTGCTTACAAAAGTCCTGAGTTTTGAGGAATTGTTTCTCGCAAATGGTTGCATCCTCGCAGGGACGCTTCTGCTAAAAGACTGAAAAATTGATTACAGACCAGATACGAAGAACAGAAAAAAACCATGAACTCGAAAAAACTCATACTTTACTCTTCAGTCTTTGCAATCCAGGGCCTCTCTAATGCGGCAATTCCTGTCCTTCCCGAACTTGCAGGAAAGGAAAACGCGGGCCCTGCTGTCTCAAGCTTGCTTTATTCGGGGTACTTTATAGGAGCCCTGCTCACCCTTCTCCCGTTTGGAATACTTGCAGACAGGATAGGAAATCTAAAAGTGGCAGGACTGGGAATTACACTAACTTTTATTTCCGGGCTTTTTATTTCATATTATGACAACCTGTGGGTTCTTGGCATTTCACGCTTCGTAGAAGGCCTTGGCTGCGGAGCCTTTTTTCCTGCTGCTTATTCCATGCTTGCCGAATTGAAAGATAGCCAGCGAAGTCTGGGAGAGTTCAATTTCCTGTTAAATGCCGGACTGGCTTTAGGAGTTTTTCTCTCAGGAATGCTTGCAGAGATTGGAATCAAAGCTGCAATAAGCATATTTACTCTTCTCGCAGGCTTTTCTTTCACCACCCTTCTGTGGGAAGCCAGGGGACTGATATCTACGGATAACTCTGGAAGGGAAAAAACCGGAACCTTAAACATCAAAGAGGTCTCTGGAGAGAAGCCTGAAGCCTCAATGATTTTCAAACCCGGAAGATATCTGGAAAAAATAGGGGAAACCTTTTTTGAAAACGATTTCTGGAAACTCTGGGGGATTTCAGTGGTCCTTTACGGAGCCACAGGCCTGCTGACTTCAAACTATCCTGATTACAGTGCAGGCTTCCTGACAAAACCGGAACTTGGGCTTGTAATTTCAGCCTCATACCTGGCTGCAATGTTAAGTTCCCTTGCTGCAGGAAGATCCAGGGCACAGAATAAAAATATAGTAAGAGCAGGGATAAGCCTTACAGCTGCAGGGATTCTGTTCTCTCTAAAAGCACCTTTGCTGGCATTCTTCCTGATCGGTGCCGGAGGAGGGGCGGCAGTCATAGGGCTCGTTTCTGCAGTCTCCAGAATAAACCCAAGTGGAATTGCAATGGGACTCTTCAATACCGGAATTTATACAGGTCTCGGGCTGATCCCTATATTTGGAAGTTTGTTTATAGAACATTTAGGCTATGAAACCGTGTTTTTTGGAAGTGCTCTTGTGCTTCTCACGATACTTTGCATAAAACTCGAATAAAATATAAACAGATCAGGTGCCGGAGAAATTTACATCTGAGGCTCCACATAAGTTTTAAAAGGCTCAGAACCCTATCCCTATGGATAACCTCAACCTTTTGAGATCAGGTGATTGATTGAAAGTAAAGTCAAGAGTTCAGCTGAGGAAAAATGCAAAGAATAAGATGCTAAAAGATCTTGAGTCCGCCTTTGGTGAAGAGATAACAGAGCTGGGAAACAAAACTCTCGAAAAGATTACCCTGGATGAATATTCCCTAATCCTTGTTGAAGGCAGGCCTCTTCTGTTTGAAATAGAAGGGCATCTTTTTCCCACTGTCCGCGGAGCTCTTGAGATGGGACTGAAGAAACGTCTTGTTGTTGTGGATAAAGGAGCTATTCGTTTTGTAGCAAACGGAGCGGATATTATGGCGCCAGGAATTGTGGAGGCAGACCCTGAAATAAAAGAAGGGGATTTTGTAATTGTAGTGGAAGAAATCCACAAAAAACCTCTTGCCATAGGAAAAGCCCTTATGGAAGGACAGCAGATGGTTGATGCAGATTCGGGAAAAGCCATAAAGTCAATAAGCCACGTAGGAGATAAGCTCTGGAATTTAGAGTTATGAAAGTGCCAGAAAACAGTATATTATCAGAGAAAAAAATCCTCCTTTAGCAAACGTAATAATTCCCGAATACAGGTCGGGAACCAGTGTAGCTTTATAATAGCAAAATTAATTAATATAGATCCCAATATAGGACAGTACTATCTAAATTTAAAAAAGATACAAAAGGCGTGCATAGATGGCAAAACTTATAGATAAGATCCTTGGCGGCAATGTAAAGAGTACAACCAGTGCCGAAGACTACACTGAAATTGACCTCAGCAAATATGAAGAAGTTCTGGAAGACGAGCCTGCAGAAACATATGTAAAAATCGCAGAAATCTCAAGCATTAACCAGATATCCACACTCAAGCAAGAGATTTATAACGGGAACATCCTCATGGTCGATATATCAAATATCAAAGGCGATGACCTGCTAAGGGACAGAGTTTTAAAGGAACTGAAAGACGTTGTTGTCGATGTCCATGGAGATATTGCAGGTGTCAAAGGGAACACCGTGATTGTGACCCCGACAGGCATTAAAATCGACAGATCAAAGATTATTGGTGGAAAATATTGAATAATAAGTATTTTAAGGATGAAAGCTTTGAGACGAGGATCACCTGCCCTCTGTGTCAGAAAGAACTTGTGATGACATGGCAGAGAGATAATATTCCCTATTTCGGGGAGATTATGTACGTAACTGCAAAATGCCCTTGCAGTTTCCGTTTTGCAGACACTATGATCCTCTCCAGCAAAGAGCCCATGCGCTATGAGCTGTCAGTTGAGACCCCGGAAGACCTTAATGCAAGAGTCATCCGCTCAACCTCAGGGACGATACGCATTCCGGAGATGGGAATTGTTATCGAACCCGGCACGGTTTCTGATTCATACATAACGAATATTGAGGGTGTGCTGCAAAGGGTTCAAAATGTCCTCATGACCGCAAGTAGATGGGTACTGGAAGACGAAGAAAAATTTGCCCGCAGCCAGGAACTCCTGTGCATGCTCAACGAAGTAATCGAAGGTAAGAGGACGATCACAGTCATCATCGAAGACCCACTCGGAAACAGTGCAGTAATTTCTAAAAAGGCTGTCGCTACCAAACTCTCAAAAGAAGAAGCTGAGAAGCTGAACACCGGCATGATAGTTTTCGATGTTGACAAATCCGAACTTTCACATGATGTTTCGGATAATGTCAAGCCCCTCGGAGGAGATTAATTCTTTTTTCCATATTTTTAATAGCCCGACCAAGATTCAGGGGGTAAAACCCCCATTATAGTTATTTACTTTTATCTCATTAAAATGCAGGCACGTCAAGGGCTGTACAGGCTTCCTGTTGAAATAAAGCAGCACATGTACTGTATAAGTTAAACCCCCCAAAATCTCTCAACATGGTGTCCAGTACAAAAGGCAATCGGCTTGAAAGAAGGCATCAATTAAGGAAATAAATGGCGGCAATATACTGGATTGAAGTATTTCATAATACGATCTATCACAAGAATTAACTGAAATTACAATAATATGGTGAAGGTATGGCAGAAAGCGAAAAAGAAGCAGCACTCCCTCCAAAAGAGGCATTCAGCGACTGGTATAACGAACTCCTGTGGATGGCAGAAATAATGGACGTCCGCTACCCTGTAAAGGGACTCTACGTCTGGTACCCCTTCGGCTTTGCCATAAGGAGGAACACCTACAATATCATAAGGGAAATTCTTGATAACAGCGGACATCAGGAAACTCTCTTTCCCCTGCTTATCCCTGAAAACGAGTTCATGAAAGAAGCCGAACACATTAAAGGCTTTGAGGATGAAGTGTACTGGGTCACGCATGGAGGAAAAGACCCGCTTGATATACCTCTGGCCCTCCGCCCCACAAGTGAGACTGCCATCTATCCAATGTATAAAATATGGGTCAGGTCTCATGCTGACCTCCCTCTGAAGCTCTATCAGATAGTTAACACCTTCCGCTATGAGACTAAGCATACCCGACCTCTAATCAGGCTCAGGGAAATCACTTCCTTTAAAGAAGCACATACCGTACACGCCACATGGGAAGATGCAGAAGCCCAGGTAAAGGAAGCTATTGGGCTTTATACTGAGATATACCGCAGGCTTGCAGTCCCTGTACTCCGTTCGAGGCGGCCTGACTGGGACAAATTCCCTGGCGCTGACTATACCGATGCTCTTGATGCAGTGATGCCTGACGGAAAGACTCTTCAGATAGGGACTGTTCACCACCTGGGGAACAACTTTGCAAAGACATTTGATATAAAATACGAAGCTCCAGACGGCGAACAGCGCTATGCCTACCAGACATGTTACGGGATTTCAGAGAGGTCTATTGCAGCCACAATCTCCATTCATGGAGATGACAAGGGGCTTGTCCTCCCTCCCGAAATCGCACCTGTTCAGGTGGTCATTATCCCGATCATATTTAAGAAAGGGGCAGAAGAGGTGCTTGCAGCCTGCAGAGATGTCCAGGACCGTCTGAGGAAAGCAGGAATCAGGGTAGAGATCGATGCAAGTGACCTGCGCCCCGGAGCAAAGTACTACAAATGGGAAATGAAAGGCGTTCCTCTCAGGCTCGAAATAGGCCCACGTGACCTCGAAAACAATGTTGCGGTTGCGGTCAGGAGAGATACAGGAGAAAAGGACCAGATTTCTCTTCCCGAGATAGAGGCAGGAGTTGGTCTGAAGTTTGAGGCAATCCAGAAAAGCCTTTACGAAAAAGCTGAATCTGAACTTGAAAGGCGCATCTTTGACTGCACTGAACTTGAGGAAGTAAAGGAAAAGATCCAGAAAGGGGTTACAACAATCCCCTGGTGTGGCAAGAGAGAATGCGGACTTGCAATGGAAGACAGGATTGGAGCAGGCATCCTTGGAGTTCCACTGACACCCAGAGGAAAAGGAAAGGAGAAATGCCCTGTCTGCGGAGCAGAAACCGAAACTCGTGTTTACGTTGCAAGAACTTATTGAGCCCTGTAAAAGCTCTTTTAAGGTTAGAAATAACTTCTGGGCAGTTGTGCCTGGAATTTAGAAAACACCCGGAAGGGTGTTTCATATCTTTTTAATATTCTTTTTCAACTTACCTGGCACCCTTGAACCTGCAAATGACAACATATGAAAGTAAAAACAAACGTTTTTGTGTCCTGGCAGCGGTTTCAAGGCATATTTATGCACTGAAAACTCCTGCGCCTTTACTCAATTGATCTTTATTATATCTCATATACAAGCAAATCGGCTGATTATGGAAATAGAATAAAATAAAGTAAAGTTAATTTGAGCATAATTAAAATATAATTGAGCGCCGATAAATATTAAATACTAAGTAGAAGAATTCTTCACTATACTCCGAGGGGATCTACATTAATTTATCAATACTGTGGAACTAGCTAATCTGTACGAGATCTCCCGGAAAAAATATTTTGAGAATTATCTACAGAGTTATAGAATAATCTACAGATTTATCTATGTTAATTATAGAGGAGATATGAATGGCCTGGATCGAACCGGAAGTAACAAAAAAACCTAAAAAACCGATGTTTTTGTGCGTACTTTCCAACACAAAAACAGCACATATCCCAAAACTCTCAGCAGCAGGAAAAACAGCTGAACTTACAGACTATACGCCTGCAGGAGATGCGGAACTTATGGAAACAGGAAACATTATCAGTGTACCGGTGCTTCCCATGACTCCTCCTTTTGACACTCCCACACCTGCAATTATGACCCGTTCAGCGCTGAAGCTTACGGACGCTCCCTATCATTTCATAAACTCCGGTTTAATAGTAACTCCGGAAGTCCCGTGCATTGACCTGAAAGCAAAGCCTGGAGAAGACATCAGGGAGCCAATTGCAGTAAGGGATGTGAAGGGCATCTACGAAAGAGCGAAATTCCTTGGTAAGAGGCTCAGGAATCAGGTAGACCATGTAGTCATCGGGGAAAGCATTCCTGGAGGCACAACAACGGCAATGGGAGTTTTAACAGCGCTCGGGTATGACGGAAATGTCAGCAGCAGTGCAGATGAAAATCCTCTTGGGCTTAAAAAACAGGTTGTTGAAGAGGGCATGAAAGCCTCGGGTCTGACATTTGGCTGTCTGAAAAATGATCCTATGAAAGCTATTGCCTGTATGGGAGACCCCATGATGCCTGCAGTTGCAGGACTTATTGCAGGATTTCAGGGAACTGGAATTAGTGTTGTCCTTGCTGGTGGGACTCAAATGGTAGCAGTTTACGCCCTGATCAAACACATGGGTCTCAATACTGAGAAACTCGCAATCGCAACTACCCGTTATGTAGTGGAAGATAAATCCGCAAACTTCATTCAGCTGACTACAACTCTTGGAGTGCCTGTAGTTTATGTTGCAGACCCCGGCTTTGGAAAGTCCAGCATGAAAGGGCTTCAAAGGTATGAGACCGGCACAATAAAAGAAGGTGCAGGTGCTGGAGGGGCCATGTATCTTGCAGGCCTTTTCGGAATTACTCAGGACCAGTTCAGGACCGAAGTGGAAAATGTCTGCAAACTGCTCAAAGCAGGGCAATGAAGAAAAAAGCTGCATTTAAATAAATATATACAGAGAATTATATTTATAAGTTAAATCTTCTTTTTCTTTTTTAATATTTTTTAAATAAAAGATAGAAAATAACAGGTATAAAATTAAAAACGAAAAAATTAAAAATTAAAAACGGAAATTAGGAGCCTTTTCAGGCTCATTTTAAAAAAGCAAGTATATTGATGAAATTCTTTGAATTTAAACTCCTTTTTTAGGGTTAAGTCCTTACTGAAACTTTTCTTTTATCCTCATGAAGTATCAGTCCAGCGGTGGAAGATACCCTGGGAGAAGACAGTGGTTTCTGGACCAGGAGCGCGTCAACTCCCCCCGAGAAACATGCCTCCGAACTCACACGCCCACAACTCTGGCAATAGTAGAAGACATTCGAACCAATTACCTGGCGTTTTAGCCTGGTCTCACATGCACTGCAAAATTTAAGAATACCGAAGTTTTCCATTGAGATCCCTCATTCGTAAATCATAATTGAATCGAGCCTTGCAGTGCCTATTTTTGTCCAGTACTTGCAAACACTACAGTACTGGGTCTTGCCGTCTGTGCTCATTTTCAGTTTGGCATGGCATTTTGGACATATTGTTAGATAGTTCGTCAATAAACCCCCTTGAATTACCATATTTAGAGTTACAGAATTTGTGCGGTCAAAAGCCCCTTAAAACTGATAGGTTCCCCTTACAATAGGTTCAGACGTCCTGAAATAGAATACCTGTCAAGCGAAGATAAAACTGATGACCTCAAGCCCCTTAAATTAACGATTTAAAAGCCATAATTGACCTTTACACTAAACAAATTGAATTCCCCCGGACAAAGCCTCAGATAAAGGTATTTTAAGCAAGTTGATATAGCTTAAAAATTAGACCTGTCCAATCGAATCAATATACAACAAGTATCAAATATATTATTCCTGAAAGGATATAAGTTTTGCTTGAAATAAGCACCAGTATAAAAGTAACCAGAAAACAGATGGATGTAAACAATTGAAATACTAT
>DUGS01000203.1:22428-38122 GCA_013331265.1 Methanosarcina sp. | reverse complement strand
TTGACTGATTATGCTTCTATTTTGTTATTATTTCTTTCAACTTTTTTTCTACTTGAGTTCACTTGAGTATAAAGTTAAAAACGAAAGTGCTTTACAAAGGATATTATTGAATTATACTAGGGCTGTTAAAAAACGACTTCTCTCAAGTAAATTCTTCATTTCCTATTTAGAGTAACAAGAACGAAGGAAAGCCTAACTACTGATTGATATGGTTTGAAAGTAAAGGATAAAAGTAAAGATTTTCAAACCACAAATTAGTCTGCTTGAGCAAAGCGAAACAGACTGCGGGCTCCCGAATCGCAATTCGGGGAGAAAAGGAATCAGGCAGAAGAAAGTGCCACAATGGCTTCTGCCAGATCTCCGTTTGAGTTCTTCAGGGCTTCCCTGGCTTCTTCTTCTGAGACGCCGGTCTGCTCCATTACGAGTTTTATATCTTCGGCAGGGATTTCAAGAGATTTGGGGACTTCCTTTGCATCGCCTACAATCTGATATGTTTCCGAACCCTGGACTGTCATTATAGTGACATTTGCATTCTCAATAATAATGTTAGAATCTGCAGTCTTTATAATAACCTCTTCAACATCCTTAAGTTCCTTAACATCAATCCCCATCTGCTTCATCATCTTACTCATTTTAGCCGGGTTCATTCCCCGGCCTCCCACGCCTCCCATTCCTGGAAACATAGATCTCCTTCTCCTTTGTTTTTACTTCTTTATTTGCTTCTTCAGGTTCGGGTATTTTATTCATTCAGCGCAGTCTTACTTATTTAATGGCATCCGCCGCAGGAACCGCATCCGCCGGCGTGGGGGTTGCGGATAAGGAAACCCTTCCCGTTTTCATCTTCGATGTAATCGATACTGCCTTCAGAGAAGCTCCTCTCGATATCCTTTGCCATTACCAGCTTTATTCCATTGCTTTCCATTGTGATATCGTCTTCTTTAACTTCATCGTCGAGGGCCAGTCCATACTGAACTCCACTGCATGCTACTCCAGCAACAAAGATTCTGAGCGCAAGTTCAGGCTTGCCTTCCTGTTCCAACAGTGTTTTCAGCTCTGTTGCTGCTTTTTCTGTTACTTCTATCATCTGTATGACCTCTTTTTTCATTTAGGTAAATTTAAAATTTGAAGATCTTTAATTTCTTTAGTGTGCCATCCGTTACAGCTTACAGATAACTCACAAGCGTTATATAATCTTGCATCTAAAACATATAATGCTTATGTGCGATGGCATCCTTTTCTCCTGAAAAAGCATTATCCAGTCATGAAGGGCAGATGGTGAATTCCTTCTCCTGGAAGTCCATTTTCTCCCAATGCTTAAATATATTTTCTATATTATATATTTTTCTTAAAATTTATTTTCTGGGTCTTCCTTACAGGAATTCGGCATCCTCATCTATAGGCTCTTCAAGCACACTGGCATTATAAGCATTGATCTCAAGAGAATTTCTTTTTCCCTTCACTTCCCACACTGGAATATAAACAAGATCCATGTCAAGTTCTATATCATCAACTCTCGGGCTAATACTTTTATGTTCATAAATAACTGCCTGCCCTTCCAGATTATTAAAGCGCATTTCCCGTGTATTTTCCTGTATAATTACATCAAGAAGAACTTTCTCTGCCTGCTTTTTATCTACATTCGGCCGCTTTACTTCATACTGCACTGCCGGGATTCTGGTGGGTATCCCAAGCCCTTCTATATCCATATTCTCTTTTGACTTGTTCAGGGCATTAAGAAGACCTTTTCCTTCTCCTGTAATACTCATAACTTTTGACCTGAACCGTTTTTCTGCTTCAACGCTATAAGAATACTTCCAGAAAGGTACGAATTTTAAAATCGCGTCTTTAGGGCTGCTGAGATAGGGTTTTGCAATAATAATCGCCTGATCTTTAGAAATCTTTGGTTCTACAGATTGAATGTTCAGCATCTCATATTGTTCAACTATGGAAGCCTCGCTATTCTCCAGTCTTTTTAAAGGCTTTCTCTCCTCAACTGGCGACAGGTTGCGTGATCCAAAAGAGACTCTTTCTGTTTCTCTCGACACTTCTTGAAGTGGTACAAGTCCCCCAGCTGAACAGGGCTCCTGCTCGAAGCTTTCCTCTTTCCATTCTGGTTTGGCAGATTCTGGGACAGAAGTTTCCTGTTCTTGATATGCCTTTGAGGAAAATTCGGATTCTATCTGATAATCCCTTGATTTTCTTTCCATATTTGCCAGAACCGCTCTTCCAATCTGAAGGGCAAGTTCGTCTCTGTCCCAGATGTATATCCCGAGTTCTGCTGCGTAATCGTCCAATTCTCCCGAAGTTTTCTGGGTTATCACATAAATTCCGGTACAACCTTTTATCTTTTCAGAAAAAGATTTTATTTCTTCATAATCTGGACTCAGGGCACACATGACATAAGCCTTATGTCCATTTTTCTCTACAAAGATGTCATACTGACTGGATATTATGACATTGTATCCGGATGATTTGAAAATATCAATAAGGAGTTCTAAAAGGTCTTGCTTCATGATTATCACTTTCTTATGTTCTGGACAGCTAAAATAGTTTATGTTTACAATTAAAATATAATTATCTTCAAACTTATCATACCGTATGCTTTCTTCTATGTTTAAACCCCTCCCTTCAAAATGTACAACTATATAAGAAATCAAATCCTAATCAGGTATGTATGAGTGGAATACGGCTTGGAAGGGATTCTTTTCATACTTATGAAGAAGGCATTAAAAAAGAATGGATTATAGGCAATGGGATTGGAGGATACGCTTCATCTACAATCATAGGGGCAGGTACAAGGACTTACCACGGGCTCCTTGTTGCGGCTCCGCTGAATACCTCAGGTAGGGTTTTACTCCTCTCCTCTCTCGACGAAGAGCTTTCTCTTAATGAAGAGGTTTACCCACTTGCAACCCATAAATACCCGGGTACAGTTTATCCCAGAGGGTTCAATTATCTTTCAAAGTTCATTCTGGCACCTTCTCCTCTCTGGGTTTACCAGCTTGGGGATTTTACCGTAAAAAAGAAGATTTTCATGGTGCATAATAGTAATATGACCTGCCTCCTCTACGAGGTCAGGTGCCGTAGAGAAGGGGCTTTGCTTAGAATCTCCCCTCTGGTGAATGCAAGAAGTTTTCACGGAACCACACGTTCTAAGGATATTTCATTTTCTCAGAGAACTGAAACTAATGGAGTGAGGCTAGAAAGCTCTAATGGTTTTACTTTCTGGCTTTCATCCAATCTCCAGTACCATTCCGATCCAAAATGGTACTATAACTTCGAATACGACATCGAGAAAGAGCGAGGGCTCGCGTTTCAGGAAGATAACTTCAATCCAGGTTATTTCGAAAGCGAACTTAAACTGGGGACCTCTTATTTTTTTATTGCCGCTTCGACTGAAAATATTTCTTCTCTTTCTCTTGAAAAAGCTGAAGAACTCTATACCAGAGAGGTTTATCGACAGAACCTTTTTGCTTTCAATTCACGGCTAACTGAACCTTTCGCCCTCAAACTTCTTAGGGCAACTGACACCTTTATCGTAAAACACCCTCTTACAGGTGAAAATACGATCATTGCCGGTTATCCCTGGTTCTCAGATTGGGGGAGAGATGCAATGATCTCTTTGCCTGGTCTGGTTTTGATCCCCCGTCGTTTTGAGGACGCAAAATCCATCCTTAAAAACTTTGCCAGTAACTGCAGGCGAGGTTTGATCCCCAATAGCTTCCCGGCTTTCGGAGGAGAACCCATATATAATACGGTTGATGCATCTCTCTGGTTTATTCATTCCCTGAGCAGTTATTTTGCATATACTGAAGACCTTCTGTTTCTTTCGGATATGTGGGAAACTGTGGAAGAAATACTAGATCATTATAGTAAAGGTACAGATTTCGGGATTGGGATGGATTCCGATTATCTTATCCGGCAGGGTCCCCAGCTGACCTGGATGGATGCTAAAGTAAATGATATTCCTGTGACTCCGAGAGCAGGTAAAGCCTGTGAAATTAATGCATTATGGTATAATGCTCTTAAAACTGCCTCCCAGCTAGGAGACCTTCTTGGAAAGGAAACATCTTCATACGAAACTTTTGCAGCCGGCGTAGCCTCTAACTTCGAAAGGGTTTTCTGGAATCCCGAGGCTAACTGCCTCTATGATACTGTTTCTGAAGACGGGTCCGGAAATCTAATTAAGGATCCTTCAATTCGTCCAAACCAGATTTTTGCAGTTGCACTCCCTTACACAATGCTCTCTCCTGAAAAAGAAAAAGCTATTGTGGACAGGGTTGAAAAGGACCTGCTCACACCTTTCGGGCTCAGGACACTCTCAGTGGATAATCCTTCTTATATAGGGCTCTATAAGGGAGGACCCGAAAGAAGAGACTCAGCCTACCACAATGGGACTGTATGGCCGTGGCTTCTTGGACCCTATGTCAAGGCCTATAGAAAAGTTCACAGCTATTCAAAAAAGAGCCTTGAGGACATGCGGGCCCTGCTCCAGGGCTTTGATACGCATCTTGAGACTGCAGGCATAGGTACGGTTTCTGAAGTTTTTGATGGTAATTTCCCTTACTCTCCGGGGGGCTGCATTGCCCAGGCATGGAGCGTTGCAGAAATTTTAAGAGCATATGTTGAAGATGTCCTGGGGATCAAACCGTGAAAATAGAACTTTTGAACTTTTGTCTTTTCAAAGGTCTTTAAAAAAGAAAATATTTTGTCCCTTTAAGGGACATGAATTTTAACTTACTCTTTATTTAATTTTTCAGGTTTACTTTTTAGCTTGAAGGATATGTTCCTGTTCCGGATAATGAGATCCCCTCCCACGGGATCGTATAACTTACATCGTTCACTGTAAATGTAAAGGTCAGTGTTCCACTTTTGTATTTTACCTCATCTGAATATACCGTAGCTTTCCCTGTCGAATCTGTTACAGAAGAGTCCAGATCGCCAGTTGCACCGCTCCAGGGGCCTGAGACTGTGGCTCCTTTAACAGGGCTACCATTGCTGTCCACTATAGTCACGACTGCTGTAGCAGAAACAAAAGTGTTTTTTCCGGCTAATTTGGAACTGGTTTCCACGCTCACATCAGATACACGGATGGTACCTCCTGAGGCTGGATCCGTAACTGTCACTGTAGCCTCATCAGTTCCCACAGCATTTTCATTGTCTGTTACCGTGAGGGTCACGGTATAGGTTCCCGTGTTTTCATAGGTCCATGTCGGGTTTTCTTCGGAAGAGTCAGTGATTCCGTCCCCGTCAAAGTCCCAGTAATATGATATAATACTCCCGTCAGAGTCATATGAACCTGAACCATCAAACGCTATTGCAGTTCCTTTGATTCCGGTATATGGGCCTCCAGCTTCAGCTACTGGCGGGTTGTTTACAGTCGGCTGGCTTTGAATTGAATCAAGGGCAGCTTTTGCATTAATGAGTCCATACCCGTAATACTGGTCCCATCCTGAAGTGCCCAGATCAGTCGCTGTGTTTTGTATTGCAGCCATTACTTCCTCAGGTCCGTTTGCCCCTTTAGCTATCAACAGTGCGGCAACACCTGATATATGGGGAGTCGCCATAGATGTGCCCTGGAAGAACCAAAAGCCAAAATCTTTCGGGTTTTTAGTGTTAGGATCAAATGTATTCTGAAGGATTCCATCCCTGTATCCGTCTCCGTTCTGGTCCAAGCTTGTGTCTCCTCCTGGGGCCATGACATCGAGGGCATCACCATAATTTGAATAGTTTGAGCGGCTTCCATCATATCTTGTAGCTCCGACCGCAATGCACTTTTCATAGGCTGCAGGATAGCTGACAGTTCCAGCTTCATTGTTTCCGGAGGCTGCAACTACTGTGACTCCGTTACTATATGCATAGTTGAGAGCATCATCAAGAGCCTTACCGGGGTAGTATCCCGGGGGATATCCCAGGCTCATACTTATGACCTTTGCACCGTTATTGGTTGCGAAATATATCCCATCAACAAGCTGCTGGAGTGTGCCGCTTCCTTGTTTATTAAGGACTTTAACGGGCATTATAGAGCAGCTATAAGCCACACCAGCCACGCCATAGTTGTTATTGGTACTCTGGGCTATGGTTCCGGCTACATGAGTCCCATGTGAGTTATCATCGTTCGGGTGGGCATCGTTATTGACAAAGTCATAACCTAGAATAAAATTCGTATTCGCAAGGTCAGGAGCTTTTCTGTATATGGAGTAGTCTTCATATGCAACCCCCGTGTCAAGTACTGCAACGATTACTCCATTTCCTGTGGAGATGTCCCATGCAGGTTCGAGGTTGATCCCGCCTCCTACTCCGGTTTCGAAGGCCTTGAAATTCCACTGATACGTACCATAATATGGGTCATTGGGCACCATAAACGCGTTCATGATGGCATTGGGTATGGCATACTCCACATTCGGATTTTTGCTGTAGATCTCTACCATCTCTTCAACGGTTTTTGCCGCTGGGATTTTCAATATCTTGAATCCCGCGTAAGGGCTGGTGTAAGTTACCTGCATCCCGTGTCCGGCATTGATGTTTTTATCTTCTCTTCGGAGACTCCGGGCTTGAACTTCACAAGGATTTCCCCGGGAACGTACTTCTGATTGCCGGTTACGTCAACAGTTATTTTTTCAAATTATCGTAAGGTTTGCTGTCCACTGCAGAAACTGGAATGATCAATCCTATTAGCAATCCACAAAGCACCAATAGGATCGCTGCTTCGTTCCTGAGTCTGAAATTCATCTTTTTCACCCACATTCCTTAGTTAATTTTAATTTTTGTTCGAAAATAAATCGCTAAACTTTCCTTCTTCCAGAATATTTTAAGTAAAATACAATATATATCTTTGTAAATTTCAATACTTTTATTATATTATCAGACCCTTACATTATTTTTAGCATACAAGAGCATTTATTTTTTCTAAAAATAATATATATTAAAACTTTTGAGTTTCTATAGAAAAGGCCCTGAAATCTATTTGTAAATTGATTTCTCTCCTATTCTTTCAAAAAAATTTAGAATCGCTTTTCAAATTACGAAGGACGAGGCGGGAACGTGAACGCAAATATATCCCCATTAATTTTGTTTTCTTCATTTGCCTCTTATTTATTGAGTACTTTCTTCTTATGCTGCTTCATCTTGAGGTTTTTATCCTGAAAATTACTTTTTTCTCCAAATCTCCTCCTTCTTTCTGAACTTTTTATTAAACTTCCTTTTTTATACTAGTTTGGCAATTTCTCTCATATGATTGACTTTGATACCCTGAAATACGAGAATGGTTTGATCATTTCTATCGTTCAGGACCAGACCAGCAAGGAAGTTCTGATGTGTGCTTATATGAACCGGGAAGCCCTTGAAAAAACCGTAGAGACAGGAATTGCCCATTTCTGGAGCCGCAGCCGGCAAAAATTATGGAAAAAAGGCGAAACGTCTGGGCATCTTCAAAAAGTCAAGGAAATCAGGATTGACTGCGATATGGATTCCGTTCTCCTTCTCGTAGAACAGGTTGGAGGGGCCTGTCACATGGGATACAGGTCATGTTTTTACCGGAATCTCGAAGGAGAGGTCGTGGGGGAAAAGGTCTTTGAGCCTGAGGATGTTTACTGACATCAAATATAAAATCTCAAATGTATCATAACTATGCTTATTGAACCATAATGCAATACTTTTCAATCACTGTATTCTCAATCTTTTTAACTTTATTTTTTACTAATCGTGCTTTTCTAACTTCATTCATCCAAAAAAAAGCAGCAGAAGTTTTATTATATACTTTCTGGCTCTATATCCATTTATATGGCTGATGAGAAGCGGATGTGGAGAATCGTTCCGGATACAAGCGTGATTATTGACGGGAGGCTTTCGTCCCGAATTAAAAGTGGTGAGTTCGGGAGTGCTGAGGTTATAATTCCTGAAGCTGTAGTATCGGAACTTGAGGCCCAGGCAAACAAGGGCAGAGAAATAGGTTTCAAAGGGCTTGAAGAGCTTTCGGAACTTCGCAAGCTGGCAGACAGGGGGGATATCCAACTTAAATTTAGTGGGGTTCAACCTACTCTTGAGGAAATTAAGCTTTCTAAAGAAGGAAGGGTGGATGCCCTTATCCGACAGACAGCTCTTGATGTGGGAGGTCTGTTCGTTAGTGAAGACCGCGTACAGGCTCTGATAGCCAGGTCAAAGGGGCTCGATGTCGAGTACATGCATCCCAAAGTTCTGGATCCCTCAGAGTTAGGTCCTCTCAAAGTAGAACACTTCTTTACTGAGGACACGATGTCCGTACACCTCAAAAATGGGGTTTCTCCTATGGCCAAGAAAGGTCCTGTTGGACAGGTGCGTTATGTACGGATCAGGGAAGAACCTTCAAGTTCTCAGGAACTTTCCAGAATCTCAAAAGAACTTGTTGAGAGGGCAAGGCTTGACCCTGAGTCTTTCATCGAGATGTCTTCAAGTGGAGCCACAGTCCTGCAAATCAGAAACATGAGGATTGCAATTGCACATCCGCCTTTTTCCGATGATATGGAGATAACTATCGTCAGACCTACAGTTGTTGTTGACCTTGAGCACTACCGCCTGAGCGATAAGCTGAAAGAGCGCATAATAAGCCAGCGTGGGATCCTTATTGCAGGTTCTCCCGGGGCCGGTAAGTCAACTTTTGCTGCAGGAGTTGCACGCTATTTGAATGACCACGGGCAGGTAGTCAAGACCATGGAATCTCCAAGGGACCTGCAGGTGCCTGCTGAAATCACTCAGTACTCTCCCCTGAATGGGAGGATGGAGAACACCGCTGATCTTTTGCTTCTGGTCCGTCCGGACTATACTATCTACGACGAAGTCCGAAAAACCGGGGACTTCCTGATCTTTGCGGACATGCGGCTTGCAGGAGTCGGAATGATCGGAGTCGTGCATGCAACCCGGGCAGTGGACGCAATCCAGCGCCTCATAGGAAGGGTTGAACTGGGCGTGATCCCACAGGTAGTTGATACTGTAATTTTCATCGATAAAGGAGAGGTTGCAAAAGTCCTGGTGCTTGCTTTCACGGTCAAGGTTCCGCACGGGATGACCGAACAGGATCTTGCAAGGCCGGTAATTACAATTGCGGATTTCGAGACAGGCAAGGTCGAATATGAGATCTATACATATGGAGAACAGGTTGTGGTCATGCCAATCGGCGCTCCGCGGGAAAGCCGTAAACCTGCCTGGAAGCTTGCCGAAGAAGAGATAAGGAACGTTATTGGCAGGTATGCAACAGGTCCTGTTGAAGTGGAAGTAACCTCTGACGACAGTGCAATCGTAAAGGTTTACGACGAAGATATGAGGAGGGTTATTGGCAAAGGCGGGAATGTAATTGACAGGATTGAGAATATACTTGGTCTTCATATCGATGTAAGGGAGATAGAAGCTGAAGCTCCAAAAAGAACAAAAGGACTGAAGCGTGGGGCTGAACGTAAAGCTTTTCCGGGTAAAGCCCGAGAACCGGCGTCCGAGATAAGTGCTCCCGTTTCCCAGGTTCATCCTATCATCGAAATGACTAAAAAACACCTTATCCTTGGTGTTCCAGAGCTTGCAGGAAGGGATGTGGAGATCTTTATTGAAGACGAATATCTTTTCAGTGCAACTGTTAGCCGGCATGGTGATGTGAAACTCAGGATAAATTCGGATCTTGCGATGGAAATTATGGAAGCTCAGGACAGCGGAGATTTTGTTGAGGTCAGAACTCTCTAATCTTCCTATTTATCATTTTTTCCTAATTTTTTTCAAATATACTTCTTGTATTTTTTACGCACTAGTCAAAAAATTTATATATAGTTCGAATGTGATTTCATAGTATAAATTTTACGGGGGTTATGGCTCAATTGAGTAAAGCATATCAGACAGAGCCCGAAATAAGGGATGATCTGCAGGGAAGAATCGAAGTCTTTGACCAGAACATCAGAAGTTTTGAAAAGCGATTGAGGGCGATAGAGCGCCGCCTATCTCTTGAAATACCTCTAAATTTACAGGCTGGAAAAGCTCATTCCGGAATTTCTTCAGACTCTTTTCAGGAAGTAGCTTCTGCAAAGCTTGCTACAGCTTCTTCAGTCAATCCGGTGGTGCCTTCTATTTCTCCTGAAGCTCCTTTTCCTCTTCCGGGCAATTCTTTGCTTTCAGAATCTGCTCCATCGATTACTCAAGAGAACATTTCTAATTTTGCCTTCAGCTCTGTGCTCCCTTCTTCAGGGTCTTCAAATGCTTCCATGATCTCCCTGGACAGCTCTTCTGAAGTATCAGGAGTCAGTTACAGAATAAAAGAGATAAGTACTCTTTTTTCCAGCCTCTCCGAAAGTCTTCATGCTTTACAGGCTGCAGTATCCGAACTTTCTGGTTTTGTGCACGGCGACCTTAAGCCAGAGATTGAAAAACTGGAGAGTGAATTCAGGAGCATGAAAAGTAAGGAGAGCACATCGGAAGAATATATAAGAAAACTTGAATCACGCATTGAATTCCTTGAGAATCGAGACCGATTTACCCTGGGCTCCATAAAGGTCCCGGTAGAAATCTCAGGAATCGCCGGGTCTTCAGTCCTTTTCCTTACAGGACTTCTTATCTTGTCTGGCCGGTGGGATATAATACGGTCTCCTTACTTTTCGATCGGGCTTGCAGTAGTTATGGCAGGAGCTGTACTTTTGAAGTTTTTCATGGTTAACCGGAAACAAAAATCGCTAACGGATTAATACTGAAAATGATTGTGGGGATTACATTGATAGAGATCACAATAGTGCTATCAATATCATGGTAAATTTCCTATCACAGAATGCCTTGTGGACAGGCTATCAACAGTTTGTTGATAATCTTCAACAAAAAGGTTTACTGATGTCGATAAGGTTCTTAGAATCTTATCCACAAATGAAGTAATCACTCGAAGGAAGCAGGGAGGGGTAGTTCACATAAGTAAATAATTAGCAGTATGTAAAGATATTAATATAATTTATAAAGAATTATATCTGCCTGGAAGTTTATATAATTGCCATTTAGCAATTGAAATAGGTATAATTTACAGGTAAACAGATTACGGTAAGGTTAAACATCTTTTCCTGATTGATGCTATAAACGCTATTTTTTGATCAGTCTAAAAACATTTTTATATCTAAACTTCTTATATTTCTATCAATTGATCATTCTCGGGGTGGTACCGTAATCGAGTTGATTAAAGCTCTTATTCTAGGCTTCACTGTAGGCATATCTGCAGCTATTATTCCCGGGCCCATGGTGTTTGCAACAATAGGGGCATCTTTTCATAAAGGCTGGAGAGCAGGGCCTTCGATATTTATGGGTCACGCCCTTGTAGAATTCGTCTTCTTCATAGTTATTCTGATAGGTGCATCATCTTTTCTCAGGCAGTCAATAATCTCGTATCTGGCTATTACAGGCGGTTTTGTAATGGTAGTTTTCGGGCTCTTTATGATCAAAAAAGCAAAAGAAGCCTCTACAATGGACATCTCCATCTCAGCCAGCAGCCTGAACCTTTCCTCTGGCCCCATGTCTTCAGGAATCATAACTTCAGCATTGAACCCTTTCTCAGGTACGGTATCCGCAGGAATTATAACCTCAGCATTGAACCCTTTTTTTGTTGCATGGTGGTTAACGGCAGGTAGTGCGATCCTCCTTGAGGAGTATCTTACAGGCGTCCTTGCAGTAATTGCATTCATTGCCGGGCACTGGATAGCAGATTTCGGATTCCTTTTATCCGTATCATCTTCTTTTTCCAGGGGGACGGAAGTAATTTCGCAGCCAACACATAGAAAACTGGTATACCTCTGTGGAGGTTTTATGGCTTTCTGTGGTCTATTTTTTATGATTAATAGCAATAACATTTTGCAATGATTCTTTCTAAGTTAACATTCAGTAGATGTAAAGCTAAAATGTATCATTTTCAAAATCTTTAATCAATCAAATCTTTAACTTCTTTTTATCTTTACAAAATACTCTTCACTAAAATCTGTATATCCGCTTCTCATCACTTTTATTGAAATATATCCTTCTTCTTTTCCGGGAGGCAGTTCTGGGTTAGAGATCCTTATCACCACTTTTCCATTAGAATCTGTGATACCTGAATAAGCTTTCTTTCTGTCTGGACTCCAGGCAATTACGTTTGCTTCTGCAACCCCGCGTTTTTCTCTGTCAAGCACGCTTATTTGCAGGCTAAAATTGGACTCTGTTCCTCCGGAATTGAGTGAAAATGTGCTTATATTTGATACTGCATACATGGGTTCCGGAGGTTTTGGAGCCTCTGAAATGGCTGAGAGAATCGCACAGAACCCGATAAATCCAACTATCGAAAGAACTACAATCCTTATAGGAAGCCCTACAGTTCCTGTTTCGTTCTTTTTTAAGCTTTCAGGCAGCATATGCGGCTTCTCCCAGTTCTCCAGCTTATCCGTATTATCCTTCTATGTGTGTATTTAGCGAGTCTTGATTATCATAACTGCATCTTTTTTCTCGTAGTCATAGAAACCGTCTGCCAGGATTTTAAGGTCCATTGTCCCCTCATTCTGGTTCGGGTCAAGCTTTACAAGCGCACCTGCCGGAGTTGTCAAAACAGTGACCCCGTTAATGTTAGTTGTGTTTGAGGCTGCCCCTCCGAGTCCTTTAAGAATAACATTTGCATTTCTAACCGGGTTTCCGTCTTTATCTGTTACTCTTACTTCTGCTGATACGGCAAACGGGTTCTGTGCGGTAGTGGCACTTACTATTATCGAGTTTCCTTGCTGAAGGCTTCCTGGCGCAGGTCCTGTCTTTTCCACAAAAACTGACATTTCCTTTGTAGGAGTCGGTATTATCGAGATAAGCGTTGCAAGAGCGACCATCGCTACGACGAGCATAACGACGATATTAATTGGTAGTTCCATTGCTTTTTCATTACGTCTGAATAGGTGAAACCCCCTCATGTTTCCCCCTCTTTCTGATTCTATAAATTAAGATTTTAACTTCATAATACTCTGTAAATATTCTACTATTCTATTTATAACTTTTCTATAAGTTGGCTTATCATCGCATTTATTATCAAACGCGTCTCTATTTATTCTTCTTAACTATATGTTTATATAGTTCTTTTATGCATAAATCAACCTAATACCGCAAAACAACCTTACTGACTATAGCGAGGGAAAGAGGTTTTTGACTCAAGAATGTTCTGATGAGCCAAGTGAATCGGACCATAGACTAAATTTTTTGTGTCTTTTAGGACTGCACGACTGGAAACGAAAAAGCGGAGCGCTCTGCTGTCTGCCAACGGTGCTCGAAAAACGTTACAAATGTGTTCGCTGTGGCAAGTACAAGGTGATTTTTGAGCAGGAGAAAAGTCCCTGTAAACTTTCTGCAGACTGATACTGGCCTGAAATTTTCGTTTTTATATTTTTCAGGTACATTTTTCTCATTTTTCCTTTCTTCATATTTTTCTAATCTCTTCCTCATTTTGAAATTCTTTGTTCGTAAGCTTAATCTATCTTAACTTTGTTTGTTAAAACTATGAAAAGGATCGTGATTATCGATTACGGGCTTGGAAATCTCAGAAGTGTTCAAAAGGGGCTTGAACACGTCGGAGCAAGTCCCATAATCTCCGGGAACCCTGATGAGATCCTGAAGGCAGACGGTATTATTCTCCCTGGAGTAGGTGCTTTTATAGATGCAATGAAGTGTCTGGTTCCTCTCAAAGGGACTATTGAGAAATTTGCAGAATCGGGAAAACCAATGCTCGGGATCTGTCTCGGGCAGCAGGTCCTGATGAGCTCTTCTGAAGAAGGCAGGCTGACCGATGGGCTTAACCTTATTCAGGGCAGGGTGCTTCGCTTTCCAAAGTCTGAACTGAAAGTGCCGCACATGGGCTGGAACAACATCAGGATCAAACAGGACCACCCTCTGTTTAGAGGTATTCCCGACGGTTCTTTCGTATATTTCGTACACTCGTACTATGTGGACACAGCTGCAGAGAATACTCTTGCGTCATGCGAATACGGACTGGAGTATTCTGCTTCAGTGGTGAATTCGAAAGGTAATGTTATGGGTACCCAGTTCCACCCCGAAAAAAGTGGAGCCACAGGATTGAAGATTTTGAAAAACTTCGTTGATATGTGTTGAATTATAAATGTGTTGAAGTATAATTGAAACAAATCTGACAGGGTACTGCGGTTTTGTGACTGAACCTTTATTCTATCGTTTTTTAGGCGGCTAAGTTTGGGTTCCTGGGTATTTCGTATTATTCAAAATTCAATTAAGAAACCAATACTTTAATTTCGAATTATCCTGTCCTGCACCTTGAAAAGCAGTGACAGATACTGCAAGAGGATGATTAATATGGATATAGAAGGCTATGCAAAACGGGCTCTTAGAAAAGACCCTTCAAATGAAACCGGGATTGAGGCACAGCTTGCTTCAAGAATACTTGAAATCAAGAGCATAAGCTCTGATAGGGCTCACGAGATTGCGGCTGCAGTTATTTGTGAAGCAAAAGCAACTCTTCACACTGAGGGAGACGTATTAAATCCCACTATTTCAGGAGTTGCTATGGGAGAGTTCGGAGTAGGCTCGAGAGGTACAGGGGACTTTTACGTCCATTCCAAGCTCGGGGAAGTCATAGGCAAGACCGGTGCTGTAGTTGACAGTTCCCAGCTTGATGACTCGGGCGTTGTGAAAATAGGTGATGAATACCTGGTAGTTACAATTGATGGTATACATTCTCGCCTCAGTGATTTTCCGTTCCTTTCGGGTTTTCACGTAGCCAGAGCAGCCCTGCGTGATGTCTATTCAATGGGAGCCCGCCCCCTTGCCATGCTTTCGGATATTCATGTAGCAGATGATGGGGACGTGGCAAAAATATTCGACCACATTGCAGGAATAACCACGGTTTCGGAGCTTACCGGAATACCTCTTATTACCGGAAGCACTCTCCGTATAGGAGGGGACATGGTCATAGGTGACAGAATGACCGGCGGCGTTGGGGCTGTTGGTATTACCTCTTCTCTTACCTCACGCAACAGGACAAAGGCAGGAGACCTTATCCTTATGACTGAAGGTGCAGGCGGAGGTACGATTTCTACAACTGCACTTTATTATGGGATGCATGACGTGGTGGAAGAGACCATTAACATCCGTTTTCTTGAAGCCTGCGAATCTCTCCTGCAGTCCGGGTTATACAGGAAAGTCCATTCCATGACCGATGTTACCAATGGCGGAATACGTGGGGATGCACGTGAGATCTCAAAAACTGCAAAAGTAAAACTGGTCTTTGAAGAAGAAAAAATGAGAGCCCTTGTAAACCCAAAGGTGCTTTCCATGCTTGAGCTCCTTAAAATCGATTATCTCGGTGTATCTCTTGATGCCCTGCTGGTTATCGTTCCCCCTGAATATGCCGATGAGATCCTTGAAACAGTCCGGGCTGTCGGTGTCGAGATTGACATCATAGGTCGTGTGGAAGAAGGAAACGGGGCTGAAATTATCGTTAATGGGGAAACCCGGGACTTTGCACCCAGGTTCAGAGAATCTGCCTACACTCCTGTCAAAAAGGTCCACGGGGAAGAGAACCCGCGGGATTTCGAGGAGATGAGAAATGCAGTTGATAGGGCGGCTGAAGAAGCTATTAATAAAAAGCAGAGGGTCCTTGAAAAAATAAAGGAAAAAAATAAAAAGTAAAACCGGGAAAAGAAATAAACCGGAAAAAGAAACCGAAAACAGAAAC
>DUGS01000203.1:3079-22201 GCA_013331265.1 Methanosarcina sp. | reverse complement strand
AGTAGAAAAGAGCGGGAGTGTTAAATTTTCTTTTTTACCAGAAGCACTTCCCTTTCTTTTCCAATTATCTCAACGTCCTGATCAATTCCTATTTCTTCTTCGGATCTTGCTTTCCAGTACTCTCCTTTATAACGGACAAATCCTCTTTTTTCAGGGCCTATGGGATCTATGGTTTGGGCAGTATCCCCTATAATGGTCCCTATAACTGGCTTTTTCTTCCTTATTTCTGCGACTTTATATATTGCATAGACAAGGAATATCCCGAAAATGATTGTGGGAGTAACAACTGTTAGTATCAGCAGTTTCCGAAACTCGGGGGTGTAAATATTCTCGCTTCCCATCGGTATAAGGAAGATGCTCCCTATTATCAGGCTTATAAGTCCGGCAAGCCCGAAAATCCCAAATCCCGGAGACTTAATTTCGAGGATCAGAAGACCTATTCCTATAATTATAAGGAAAAGTGCTGCTATATTAATATCGAACCCTGTACCTATCAGCCCGAGCACGATCGAAATAATCCCAAAAATTTCTGCTCCTGCTCCCGGGTTTGAAATCCCGAAGATGATCCCGTAGAGCCCTATTGTCAGAAGAAGGGAGGACAGGATCGGGTTTGAAATGAGAGCCAGGAAGGAAAGGGAAAGCGGAGGTTCGTAGGTCTCTATTTCTGCATTTGCAGTATGCAGTTCCCTGCCTTTTATAATCTCCCCATCAACCTGAACAAGCAGGTCCGGAACGGAAGACGCTCTATATTCGATCACTCCTTCTTCCAGGGCTTCTTCATCGTTAAGGTTCCGGTTCTCGGTAATTACTTCTTCTGCAAAAGTCTCGTTTCTCCCGTGTTTTCTTGCCGTTTCAACCGAGAATTTAACGAGGGCATTAATAATCTTGTCATCCTCTATGGGTTTTGTCCCTTCTGCAGACATCTGCACTGGCTGTGCTGATCCTATCACTGTAAAGGGAGCCATTGCAGCAATATCGGTCCCCATAAGGATGAGGGTTCCCGCAGACCAGGCTTTTCCGCTCTCAGGCACGTATCCTATTACAGGAACAGTTGTGTTCTCAATTGCCTTTATGATTATTTGAGTCTCTTCCAGCCCCCCTCCTGGAGTGTCCAGAGTAATTATGAGAGCCTCAAAGTTCCCGTTTTCAGCTCTTTCTATTGCGTCAGCTATCAAATTGTCGGATGCCGGAGTAATAGCTCCGTTTATTTCGAGTACAAGCACTCTGTTTTCAGGTGCTGCTTCTGCAGAAAGTACAAAAGCAGCTGTCAGAGTAGCGCAAAGAAATAAAATAAAGAGGGGATGGAAGGCCCTTTTTATTTGCATAATTACTGATCCTTTCTCGCCTTTACAATCCTTTTCTATTTTTTTCTATTATTAGTCTCTTTTACCGTTCCTTCTTTCCGGATATAGCCTGAGAAAGGGCGGCTACATTTCCGGTTTCAAGAGTCTGAGATTGTGTAACCACGATAAGGTTTTTCTCCCTGGCAATCTCGGCAAGAGTCTGAAGTTCCCTTAACTTGATGGCGGCAGGAAGTCCTTCATAAATATTGGCAGCATCTTTCATCCTTTCTGCAGCCTGGAATTCTCCTTCTGCAAGGATGATCCTGGCACGCTTTTCCCTTTCGGCTTCAGCCTGCTTTGCGATTGCCCTTTTCATTGTATCAGGCAGGGCTACGTCCCGGATAGTTACTCCTGTAACCTTGATTCCCCAGGGGTCGGTATAAGCATCCAGCAGTTCCTGAATCTGCTTGTTGATACTTTCTCTTTCGGAAAGTAACTCATCAAGTTCCATTTGCCCCAGTACGTCTCTAAGCGTGGTCTGGGAAAGAGTTGAAGTTGCAAACATATAGTTTTCAACCTGGGTAATTGCAGCCCCGGGTTCCACTACTTTGTAATAGACAACGGCGTCCACTTCAACTGTAACATTATCCCTTGTGATGACTGCCTGTTTGGGGACATCAATTGCAACGACTCTCAGGTCGATTTTTATGGCTTTATCAATAATTGGTATAATCAAGAATATACCAGGCCCCTTTACTCCACTGAGGCGGCCGAGCCTGAAAATAACAACTCGTTCGTATTCATTAACCATTTTTATAGATTGTGAGATTATTAATATTACAACTATTAATACAGGGAGCAATGATCCACCGATATAATCAACCATAATTTTATTCCCTTCTATACATTGATCTTAAATTTGAATTTGATAATAATTAAGTGTTCTTTATTTGAGGAATTCTTAATAATTTACATAAAGTATGCAGTTATAAGTTAAAAATTTTACATTCTGTCGTCTACCTAAAATATCTGTGTATCTATATAAGTCCTCACATCAGCCTTCTTTCAGATTGTAAATGGATTGCAGTCACTACCTTTATCATATTAATTATCTGAATATGACAGAAACCTGAAGGTTCTGGGTATCTGTAGACGCTATACAAAATAGCGTGCTGACAAATACTTATATCTTGCATACACAAGATATTGAACAGAAATACAGTATATATGCAGAAAGAGAATGAGCCGGTAGGCGCTGATTCCGGGCCGGGGGAAGACCTTGCAGTTACCTGTAGACTGAGGGTCGGCACAGAATATAATAAGTGTACAGAATTCAAAAGAGGTTTGAATTCCAAAAAATTGTGAGGTTAAGAAAACGCAGGTTCGGAAGAACCATTGGTGTTGATATTAATGAGTAAGGAATGTCCAGACTGCCACGGGCGTGGCTACGAAGTTATTTCAACTGAAGTTTGTCCTCTCTGCAAGGGAAAGGGCAAGTCAAAATCAGTTGATTTCATGAAAATTTCAGAAAAAGATCTTAACAGTTTCTTGAAAAATGGTGCAGTATGCGAGAAATGCAAAGGAAAGGGGAGCATCGAAGTTACCAAACCCTGTGAAGCCTGTGAGGGGCTTGGAAAAATCTATACCTGCAAGATTTGTGGAGCAAGAATTCACAACCCACAGGACGCAGATGAAGAGATCTGCACTGCCTGTTCACGTTCCCAGTATGTTTATGCTCTGGATGAGTCCTGTGACCTTAAAGACGTGGAAGCAGGAAAACTGTATCATGGAGTTGTGAGCAGTATTGCCTCTTTCGGGGCCTTTGTGGACCTGAACCCTCACGTAAGAGGGCTTATGCACTCCAGTAATATTGGAGTCCAGCCTGAAGTCGGGGATGCTTTAATCGTCCTGGTGAAAAGTATTAAAGCCGGAGGAAAGCTGGATCTTATCCCTAAAACTCTTACTAAATACGAGACCATTGAGCTTGAAAAAGAACTCCCGCTTAAGAATTCCTCCCAGATAGACACCAGCATGAAAGGCAGGCTCATCAGAATTGAAGGAGAGGTTATTCAGGTAAAACAGACCAGCGGGCCGACAATCTTCACCATAAGCGATGAAGGAGGCTTTATTCCATGTGCGGCTTTTGAGAGTGCTGGGAAGCGGTCTTACCCTCACATCGATGCAGGAATGATTGTCTCTATCACGGGAGAAGTGACCCCAAGAGATGAGCAGGTCCAGATTGAAGTCATGAGCATGAAACGGCTGACTGGAGAAAAAGAAACTGCTGTCAAGGCCAGGGTTGAGAGGGTAATAGACGAAAAAGCCGCACCTGCTGATATTCCTTTCCTGGTCGAAAGCGAGATTATGGAAAAGCTCAGGCCAAGGATGCTCCATGTCGCCAAAGAAATCAAAAAGGCAATCCTCCATTCGACACCTATTATACTCAGACATCATGCCGATGCCGATGGGATAACTTCTGCAATCGCTATTGAACGTGCAATCCTTCCCCTTATTACAGAAATCGGTGGGACGGATGCGGAGTACTATTTCTACAAACGGGCTCCTTCAAAGGCTCCTTTTTATGAGCTTGCCGATGTTACAAGGGATATTTCCTTTGCACTTGAAGATTATGCCAGGCATGGACAGAAAATGCCTCTTATTATCCAGGTAGACAACGGCTCAACAGAAGAAGATGTGCCTGCAATGCGACAGGCAAACGTCTACGGCATCGACATGCTTGTCATTGACCACCACCACCCGGACGACGTTGTTGACCAGTACCTCATAGGGCATGTTAACCCTGCTCATGCAGGAGGAGATTTTGGGGTTACTGCAGGCATGCTCTGTGTCGAGGTTGCTCGTATGATTAATCCAGGTATCAGTGATACAATAAAGCACCTTCCTGCTGTTTCGGCAGTAGGCGACCGTTCAGAGGCCCCTGAAGCTGAAAGATATATTTCTCTTGTATCGGACCGATATTCGCTTGAAGAGTTAAAAGACATGGCTCTGGCTCTGGATTATGAGCAGTTCTGGCTTAAGTTCAGCAGTGGAAAAGGCATTATTGACGATATCCTGGATCTGGGAGATCACAAAGTCCATAAAAATCTGGTATCTCTGCTTTGTGAGCAGGCAAACGCCATGATAACAGAACAGCTTGAGATCTGTCTCTTTAATGTCAAGTCCCAGAAACTGGCGAATGGCGCTGTTATGAATGTAATAGATGTCGAAAACTATGCCCAGAAGTTTACCTTCCCGCCACCGGGCAAGACCTCCGGGGAAGTGCACGATATTCTTACCAAAAAGTACCAGGACAAGCCTGTGGTCACTATTGGTTATGGCCCTGACTTTGCTGTCATCCGTTCAAAAGGCGTGCTTATGAATATCCCCAAAATTGTCAGGGAGCTTCGCGAAGAAATGAAAGGCGCTGGAGTCAGTGGAGGCGGACACCTTGTTGTCGGCAGTATCAAGTTTGTGGAAGGAATGAGAACCGAGGTGCTTTCAAGACTTGCAGAGAAGATCGCATCTGTGGAAGTTGAGTATTAACAGGTCTTTTCAATAAACCTGTTAATCTTTATCTTCTGGTTCTCTTTCTTTATTCCAGAAATAGTAATGCCTGTTTTAAAGCAATGCCTGTTTTAAAGTAACATTTCTTTTAGGAATTAGTTAAAAAATGCCTGAAGTAGGTAGAAAAAACGAAAAAAGAAATTAAGAAGCATAGCAAGTGTAACTTGGAAAACCCTTCATTTTGAAAGGTTTTCCATGTAAAAGATATTTACTTCTGTTCTGTCTTTAGGTATTTTCAGTCCACGCGAACTATTCTTACCAGGGGCTGGATAGGAACGTTGGCGATCGTATCTGCGCCTTTTTTGTCCACAAGAACCACCACTACTCTGGGCTTTGCGTCCATTTCGCGCAGCTGCTCAATTACTTCCATAGTGGTTGAACCTGTGGTAATTACATCGTCAACGATTACACAGTTTTTGCCTGCAACGCTTCCGAAGTTCCTGCTGATGGTACCTTTCTGGCCGGGCTGGACTACGTCATGTCCTTTACGGGAATGGTAAAGGGCAAAGTCTGCTCCAAGCTCATTTGCCATCATGCTCGCCAGGGGAATACCGCTCGCTGCAACGCCAACTACCACGTCCACCTCGGTGTTTGTCTTTTCCAGCGTTTCAAGTACCATGTCGCAGAGTGCAAGCGAAATGTAATGAATCCTTGTAGCGCTCTTTCCTATGCTGCTCCAGTTTACAGATATGTCTTTTGGAGCGGGGGCTGCGACTTCTTTTTTCGAACGGGTTAAAAGCCATGTAACTGTTTCTCTCGATACGTTAAGCTCGTCGGCGATCTGTCCGATTCCAAGCCCGTTGTTCTGCAGTTCCACAGCTTTCTGAATGAGATCTTCTATATTCTTCATGCCTCCATTCCCACCTGAAATTTTTTATCTGGCGGTATTTCCGGCCGATTTTGCAGCTCTTCTAATGAATACTGCCTGGAATTACTGCCTGAAAAATTTTTAATTCATGTATATCTTTTCTCAGTTAAAGACATTATTAGACTGTCAAGCATTATATCTTTTTCTTCAGCTTTCCTGATAACTCTTGTCTTTAATTCTTTTTTTTCTCTTTTTTTTCAGGGGTGAACCGCAAATAGGGCATTCATCCCCCTTTTCAAAGGTTTTTTTACAGCCAATACACTGCTTTTGCCAGATAAGAATATCCTTTATCTTTTTCTGGGCAATCGGTTTGACCTGAATCCCGAGCTGAACGGCGACATTCTGGACTGCATAATCGTCCGTGAGCAGGACAGCCGTTTCCCTGTGTTCAAGGGCTTTTGCAAGAACTTCCAGGTCTGTTTTTGAAAGTTCCTCTGAGTCCCGGGTCTGTTCAGCTTTTTTCCGAACCTCTTTTAACATTTCCGGTTCCGGCCATTCCACCCTGAGCCCTCCCTCTTTTGCAAGGTCAAAACGGAGAATGGAATCCCTGCTTTTTAACTCGTCCACAACCGAAGGGACGGTAATAAGCAGCGAACTGTCTACGCTGCAGTTTCCCATTATAAAGACTGCTGAGTCTGCTATGTAAGAGGTCATTTCCTTTCTCTTCTCTCTTTTGGTATAATAATTCTCTCTCCGCCGAGTTGTGCCACCCGAATTGCGCCACCCGAATTTCGCTTCGGGATCACAGAAAATCGAAGATTTTCTGGGAGTTGCGATGAAATCGCAACAGCACGAGGTCCGTTTCACTCGCTGCGCTCGCTCAAGCGGACTAATTTCTGGTGAAGTTTCAAAATCTATATTATTTTTACATCATTCGTTTTCAAATCAGTGGTTCTTATCTAGTTAGCGAACAGGATTAATGTAAATAGTTGTTTGCAATCTGTGTAGGGTGATACGTAATATTACTGAAAAAGATAAAAGTAGTTTTCTGGAGATGCTATGTAATGAATAAAAAAATACTGATACTTACTGGTAGTCCTCGAAAGAACGGAAATAGCGATATGCTGGCAGATGCCTTTATGAAAGGAGCACAGGAAAAGGGACATATAGTAAATAAAATTGAAGTGGCAAAACTCAATATTAGTGGATGTACGGCATGTGAAATGTGCTGGACAAAGGATGGAGCCTGCGTTCAGTGTGACGATATGGCAGAAATCAAACCATTGCTCGAAAGTGTAGATGTGCTTGTACTTGTTTCTCCTTTATACTTTTTTGGGATTTCGGCACAGTTAAAGACTGCAATTGACAGACTTTGTGCTTACTGTGCGGGTAACTGTAAAAAGCCGCTTAACATAAAAGAATCTGCTTTGATTATGTGTGGAGAATGCGATGAAGAACGATTCTTCAGTGGTGCCATAGATACTTACAGGCACACGGCAGATTATATGAAATGGAAAGATAGAGGTATCTTAATAGCTACCAGTGTAACAGCAAAAGGAGATGTTTTACAAGGGGATTGGTTGACTAAAGCACAAGCTTTTGGCGCTCGCATTTAATGATTTTTTCACGCTCTGGTTGCGTCACCCGAGTTGCGTCACCCGAGTTGCGCCTCGGGAGGGCGGTGTCCTTTTCGCTTCGCTCAAGAGGACAAATTTATAAGTTATGTATAATCCGAGCTTGCTTAGGGCTTGTTGTAATTAGAATATCAGGAGTGGAAAAACTAGTTCTCAAATATGACATAACAAACAGGTCATATCTATTATGTCATATTTGATTATGATTTATCCCTATAGCGGGCTTGAACATGGAGGAATTTATATCTTAAATAAATATGCAGGTTGTATACTTTATTTGGGGCAGATTTCCTTGAGCCCTGCTGCAACGTCGGGAAGAAGCTTAATCGGGATGCCCATAATCATTTCGTCGTCTGATATTTTGGTATAAGATCTGCTGCCGCTGCAGCCTACTGTAACTTCTATTTTGCCTTCTTTATATGTTTGCACCACGCCGTCGGAACAGATGCTCTGTTTGCCAGCGAAACCGGTTTCAACTCTGCCTCCTGCAATATACATATAAGCTTGAGTGAGTAGCATTATCTGCTTTGGGTTGCAAATGACCAGTATAACATCCGGCATGAAAGTGGTCTTTTCCAGGGGTGCATACAGGATAGCTTCTGTAGAGTTGGGGGCAAGTTTCGGCACCATATCAATAGTGCGCTTTGCAGCTTCCTGGGTGCTGAACTGTTTTAAATTCGTATAATAAAATTCTCCACTGGCGACCTTGGGAGGCATTGCTCCAAGACCCATGGCACCTGCGCCGCCTTTGCACACCTCGTCTTCTCCCAGAGCGTAAAATTCCTCTCCTGTCCTTCTCACTCTGTCTACGAGCTGGCAGTGTCTCATAGCCTCGTCTACTTTTTTGATCCCTTCCGGAACTTTTTCTCCTTTCGGAACCAGTTTCACTGCAACCGGGGACGTTTTTAGTTTAAGGCATTCAATCATTTGCTGTCCATAGTTGTTGACATCTTTTAGTTCCATATATATCACTTTGAGTATTAGTTCTATTAGTTGATTTGGATAAATAATATGATCTCTATCTTTTATATGATTGCATGTGCAAAGTTTTGACTATATTATACACAACCGATTTCAATATAAATATTCTCAAGTTCCGATTCTCAAATATATTTTTTCACAGTACTCTTAATTTTTTTAAGAGTGCTATTTTCTCAACTTCCTGCTTCAAACAGTCTTTTATCTCATACAGAAAGTAAATCGGAAGGACTTAACTGAGATCTCCTCACTCAAGTTTGTCAAAAATAATTTCCATTTTTCCCATTTCCCTGGCAAGGTTTTTAGAGATCATGCCGTTTTCGAGCCAGCAGGCATTCATTATCGCAGCCGGGACCAGACATGTGGGGGTAAGAGGAGCTTCAGCCATTTTCTGGGCAAGTACTGTATCGGGACCGCCCATGATGTCCTTCATGCCCATATCGAGTTGTGTGCCCCATTTCCTGAGTTTTTCGCAGGTGGTTTTGATATGTATATGGGTGTTTTTGCCTTCTTTTGTAGCAATGACTTTTGTTGTATGACCGCATATAGTGTTAAGTGAAATTTCAGTGACCATTATTTATCCTCCTGTATTGCATTTTTCCGGAGTCTAAGGGGCTTTTTAATAAACCTGTCTGAGACTTCTTCCCGGTCTGTACCTGGAGCTTTTCTCCTCTCCTTTTTTTTATATGAAGAAGCGTAAAACCCCTGAGTCTTTAGCTGATGGGTAGTTCACTTAATTTCACATATATGTTTTTCTGTGACGATTTTTTAATTCATTTTTTATCCCGATAACTTTATAGGCTTCAAGTGTTACTTTTTCAGCTACAGTTACCTGTATTAAGGATCTGGCTAGAAGTTAGGATTTTTCTGGCGGGATGATCGCAAAGTTCATATACAATTCTATTCGTATTGCTAAGTCCATAGCAAATATGCTAGTTAAAGTACTCCTGTTAATACATTAATATATTAGCAGAGCAATTAAGCTACTGACAGGTATAGCTTATGCCCTGATAAGGATTACCAGATAAGGATCACCAGGATTACAGGATATTTACTATCCGGACCATTAAAAGTTCCGTTAAAATCGGCTTGAATAGCACTAAAAATAACGTTGAATACAAATCTTGAATTTAATTTCAATAAAATAATGAGGTTTTTATAATGAGATGGCAAGGCAACTCCAAAAGAAAAGCTACCGGCGGGAAGGTTATTACTGCTCGCGGAAAGCGAAAGTTTGAAATGGGCCGCGAATCTGCGGAAACCCGCATAAACGAAGTAAAAAGAAAGAACGTTCACACCATGGGCGGCAACAGGAAAGTAAGACTTCTCCAGTCTAATATTGCAAATGTAACAAACCCTAAAGACGGAAAGACAGTTACCGCAACAATTGAGAACGTAATTGACAATGCTGCCAACAAACACTATGTCAGGCGTAATATTCTGACAAAAGGTTCTGTTATAGAGACTCCTGTGGGCACTGCCAGAATTACAAGCAGACCCGGACAGGATGGAGTTATAAACGCTGTATTAATCGAATAATTGAAGAGAACCCTGACCCCAAACCTGAGGTTCTGTACCAATTTTCCTAAGTTTTGTACCGGTGGTCAACATGGATGAAATGATTCGACATATATTGGAAATTCTTGAAAATGATGCTCGAGCAAGTCCGGAAGAAATCGCAGCCCTAACAGGAATGTCTGCACAGGATGTTTCCCAGGCGATCGCAAAGCTTGAAGAAACAGGAGTTATCCGGCACTACAAAACCATAGTTGATTGGGACCTGGTTGGGGAAAATTATGTTTACGCAGTAATTGAGTTGAAGGTCACTCTCGAGCGTAATCAGGGCTATCAGGTAATTGCAGAAAGGATTTATAAGTTCCCGGAAGTCAGGTCTGTCAGACTTCTGTCCGGGGACTATGACATCTCCCTTACTGTCCGGGGGAAGTCAATGAAGGATGTGGCCTTTTTTGTGGCAGAGAAAATCGCCACCCTTGATCAGGTCCAGAGCACGTCCACTCATTTCGTGCTGAAGACCTATAAAGAAGACGGGGTAATCCTTCACGAACCGGAGTCGATTCAGAGGCTTCCTGTCTCGTTTTAATGCGGGACAGCTTAAACCTTATTCCTCTTATCCCGTTTTATATTCTATCTAACTCATATAATTTTTTATAGAGGCGTTTGCTTGAGACCTCCATGCGATCCTTCAAAATTCATTGCGGAAGCTGTAAAGAGTATCCCTCCATCAGGAATACGCCGTTTTTTTGATCTTGTTTCCGGACTTGAAGATGTAGTTTCTCTTGGTGTAGGGGAGCCTGATTTCATTACTCCATGGCATATCCGCGAGATGTGTATTCATTCTCTTGAAAAAGGGCAGACCTCATATACCTCAAACTACGGGCTTCCGGAACTCAGAGACGAACTTACAAGAACCTATTACAAGCGCTACGGCCTGGACTACGACCCTGCATCCGAAATCCTGATTACTACAGGAGTAAGCGAAGCTCTTGATATAGCAATCAGGGCAGTGGTAAATCCAGGAGATGAGGTAATTGTAGTTCAGCCGTCCTATGTGGCATATGTCCCTTCAGTAATTCTGGCAGGAGGCAAGCCTGTTATTGTTTCCACACACAGGGACGATGATTTCAGTCTTACTGCAGAAGCTCTTAAGCCTGCAATCACCAGTAAAACAAAGGCAATCGTCCTAAATTTCCCTAACAACCCTACAGGCGCAATTATGCAACAGGAAGGAATGGAGGATATTGCGGACCTTGTTGTTGAGAATGATTTATTTGTGATTTCGGACGAGGTTTATGAGTGTCTGACTTACGAAGGTACTCATGTTCCATTCTCTTCGCTTGAAGGCATGAAGGATAGGACTGTGATGCTGAACGGCTTTTCCAAAGCCTATGCCATGACAGGTCTAAGGCTAGGTTTTGCCATGGGAGCTCCTGACATCATCCATTCTATGATGATGATCCACCAGTATTGCATGCTCTGTGCCCCCATCACTGCTCAGATAGGGGCAATCGAGGCTCTCCGCAATGGTAAAGGAGAAATGGAGCGGATGGTCAGGGAATATGACAGGCGCAGGCACTTTATTATGAAGGGTTTTAACAGTATCGGGCTTGAATGCTGCAGCCCTAAAGGTGCTTTTTATGCTTTCCCTTACATCGGAGATACGGGACTTTCCTCTTCTGATTTTGCAGAGCGCCTCCTGAATGAAAAGAAGGTTGTTACAATACCTGGAGATGCATTTGGGGAAGCAGGCGAAGGTTTCCTGCGCTGTGCATATGCAGCGTCTCTGGACGATATTAAAAAAGCAATCGAGAGAATGGGAGATTTTCTAGACAAATTAAAACAGTGAGTCCGGCCGAATTTTTATTCGGTCTACTTTCTTGCCTTTTTTGTTTCTACTAAATTTTACTTTAAATTTCTATTACTGCCTGATTTTTTACTCTTGTTTTTTATAATAAATTTTGTCCCCTTATCACTTTCTAATTCGATTGTGCCGTCCAGTTGATCTACAAGTATAAGCTGCAGACCAAGCATGTCTGAATTTTCAAAATTGATTTTTGGGGAATGCCAACTTCATCATCTGAGATTATCAGGGTATATCCAGTATTTTTTTCCGTGAGCTCCTCTCCAAAAAGATGTACATGTCCAGTCTCTTTACTGAAGAGCTTAAATTAAATTTCCCTTTTTCCTATCTGAAAATACATGTTTGAGGGAATTTGAAACAATTTCATTAATAATTTATGCCCAGTGGGACGGCATTATCCATCTTAAGAAAAATATTTTCGTACATATCCATATTTAAAATGACAACGGTATTCCCAAGGCTATAAGTCTGGAAAAGGTTCTCAACAAATTTCTGAAGGTATGCTGAGAATTTCAGTTTGTCAACTTCTCCGTCTCCGTGCAGCTCCTCATAGATAGGGCAGTGGACATTATTTTGTCCTGGCTTTTCTTGAAAGCTTCAAAGATTTCTGTATTTTCTACACACTTTTTGCTGCTTAATTTTTTAACCTCAAGGTCTAAAGAGACGAGATTACCTGCAGGTTATACTTTTACATATTATATCTAATTTTTAGAAATAATTGATACTATTTAAGTTAATTGTAATTATTGGAAACAATTCGCTAATCTTATGTAGTAAAAAGTAATACAAACAACTTGTTTATTATTACAGGGATTGTGTATGAACGGTAAGCCTAACAATATAGATAAAATCGGCAAGCTTTTGAGCTATTTTAATTCTAAAAAAAGCCTTGTGTTTTGTGTACTTATTATTTTCCTTATCGTATCGATAGAAGGGTGCACTGAACAGACAGGCCAGATTACAACAACTGCCACAAGCTCGCCCATGACAGCTTCTCCTGACGGACAGTACAGGTATATCACGGACATGCGTGGCGTGCAGGTAAAAGTGCCAGAGAATATCAAACGCGTCGCTACTATTGACGATGGGTTCGTTGAAGGCGTCCTGACCAATCTCAGCGAGATAGATAAAGTTGTAGCTATTGGGTCATGGTCTCTTAAGCGAGACTACTCATATACATATCCTACGATAAATGGTACTAATTATTCGTACACACATGGATGGAATACAATGAAATACCTGCATCCATGGTTGAACGAAACCCCCTGCATTAACTCTCCTCAGGGCAACATAATCAGCTATGAGACACTGGCAGATGTAAACCCCGATGTTGTCATCATGCGGGTGGGTGACTGTACAATTGGTGCCAATAATGAGGAAAAAATAACGAAGACCATATCAACGATAGAGTCTCTGGGAATACCAGCAGTGGTATTGTATTCACCTTCATATTATCAGAATTCTGACCTGAGCACGATGAGAGATGAAATGCGTGTGATTGGCCAGTTATTTGGAAAAGAACAGAAGGCAATGGACCTAGCTGATTATCTGGAAAGCACTGAGAAGCTGATCCAGGAGCGTACCAGAGACATACCTGACAACAAAAAAAGCAGTGTACTCTATATTGGTCTGTCTCCCAATGCCAGAAGTTCTGGGGGGGCAGGGACAGTATCTGGCACTGACACGCCCGAATCTTACATTATTGAAAATATCTGTAATGGTAGAAATGTATACCGTGACACAGGCTCAGGTAAACTTTTGAATGCTGAGCAGGTAATGGCTTTAGATCCTGATGTCATACTTTTACCCACATCAAACGGGTTCCACCCACCTCGCGAACTGTACGAGGCACCTTATTATCAGAATCTGCAGAACATGCGGGCGGTCCTGAACAAGCGGGTGTATGCTATGCCATGGACGCCAATGAACTGCGCCCGACGGACAGAATACCCGATTGATATGATTATCGTTGCTAAGGCTTGCTATCCTGACCTGTTCAGCGATGTCAAGGTTCATGAGTTCGCTCTTGATTTCTACCAGGACGTATACGGTGTGAACAGAACGACAGCACAGGAGCTTCGTTCAAACCAGTGGCTGGACTGGACGGTGGAGTCTGATTTTTAGGTGTAAATATGGAAGAATTATCGACTGACGTGAAAGTTTCTACCCCTACTGCCCTCAACTTTTTTGAAGCAAGAAAGTTATGTATCATTTTCTTTCTCGCTTTTGTTATGGTAGCAGGTGGGATGGTCACGATCTGTTTGGGGACATATCAGATTTCTATAGCGGAAGTGTACTCTATCATTTCCACTCATATATTTTCACCTGACATTGTAGATTCCTTGGACAAACTTGAAAATACGATTGTCTGGAACATCCGCTTCCCGAGGGTCATTATGGCTATAACCGTTGGCATCGGCCTTTCTGTTGCCGGGACGATTTATCAGGGATGCTTTCGCAACCCTCTTGTAGAGCCATACATTCTTGGAGTATCTTCGGGAGCGGCATTCGGTGCAGCGCTTGGGATTGTTTATCCTCACATCTTTATTTCTATACAGCTAGGTGCTTTCGTGTTTGCTTTACTCTCTGTATTCCTGGCGTATTCGCTGGCAAGGAGCAGGGGGCAGACGCCCGTGGTCACGCTGATACTTGCCGGTATTATCATAGGCTCGATATTTTCCGCGTGTGTTTCCATCATGAAATACCTTTCAAATGATATACAACTGCGGGAGATTGTCTTCTGGATGATGGGCGGCTTCTACTATACTCAGTGGGGTGACGTGAAGCTGACTGTGCCTGTTGTGTTGATATCCGTAGCTATTATGTGGTTCTTCGGGTGGAAACTGAATGTTCTTTCCATGGGCGACGAGGAAGCTCGGGCATTAGGTGTGAATCCGGAAGTTTTTAAGTTTATTTTCATCGTACTGGCCACACTGGTAACTGCCATCTGCGTATCTTCGGTTGGAATTATTGCGTGGGTAGGACTGATGATGCCCCATGCCGCCCGTCTTATCCAGGGGCCGGACAACCGTTTTGTAATTCCCACAGCAGCGTTGATGGGCGGAGTTTACATCATCTTTTGTGATACTATCGCACGTACTCTTACCTCGGCAGAGATCCCGATAGGAATCATCACAGCTATTGTCGGTGCGCCTTACCTCATATATCTGCTGCGTAGCAAAGAAAAGGAGATATTTGGGTGATTATATGTTAAAAGTAGATAATCTGAGCTTCGGGTACAACAGCGTACCCATATTCAAAAATATTTCATTCAGGGTAGAGAAAGGTTCTTTATGCGGGCTTTTCGGGCCAAATGGTTCCGGGAAAACAACCCTGTTCAAGTGCTGCATGAGCTTCCTTAAGTATAATAGTGGCAGCGTATCCATCGATGGTTGTAATGTCAAGAGAAAAAAGATCGAGGAACTGGCAAAACTTGTCGCCTACGTGCCCCAGGAACACAAGCCGCCTTTTCCATATCTTGTCAAGGAAGTTGTGCTGATGGGCAGGACTCCTCACATGGGTGGTATCTTTGGTATCTCCGAAGATGATAAGGATAAGGTCAGGGAAGCAATTGAAATGCTTGAGATTTCCCACCTCGCCGATAGGCCTTACAACCAGCTCAGCGGCGGTCAACGCCAGCTTGTGCTCATCGCAAGGGCTATGGCACAAGAAACGCCGTTAATGCTGCTGGATGAACCAACATCCGCCCTGGATTTCTGCAACCAGATACGGATCTGGAATATTCTGAAAAAGATTTCCGCGAGAGGGACGACTATACTGGCCTGTAGCCATGACCCAAACCACATCTCGTGGTTCTGTGACGATGTCATTGTCATGTATCGGGGAGGTCTGGTCGCAAAGGGGGATCCAAAAAGCGTAGTATCAGAGCAATTACTTAGCACTATATTTAATGATATTTGCAGTGTAGGCTATATGGATCATTTGATGATGGTGTATCCAAAAAACATTCAAGTTGGGTGTCCAGTAGCTGCGACAAATAATAGTTCGCCATAATATCATTTTTCTGCGTTGTCATCTTCTAATCGCATAACGAGGGCGCTTACTTTATCATCCATTTTTTCAATCAGCTCATTCATCTGATTGTACCACTCATCAACATTCTTCTTAACCATCTGTTTCATTTCCTGAGGTTCGATGGCTACATATTCATAATAGTACCCCCCGCTGTTAATGGACCTTGTTTCCCTGTAAACAATTCCACATGCTATAAGGTTCTGGAGGGAACGATATGCAGTGCTCCTTTCCCTGTTAAGAATCTCTCCCAATTTTTCTGCTGTCAGGGGCCCATGCATAAGCAGAGCCTTGTATGCGTCGATGTCAAGGGACTTCAAACCGAGCACACATTTTACCATGTCCTCGCATCTGAAGCTTGCTCTGATCATTTCATGAATAGAATTTGCCATATAACCACTATTTGAGGACGTTTATTGTTTTTAGAACATATTTTCAATCCTTGAGGATACAGGCCAGCACTTTCAAGCGTTGTACAAAGATGGGCTGAGCATGCACATAAAACAGAGAACCTTACTCCGGTCTCCAAATTGCTTTTTTAAGCGTAGTCCAAATTGTTTTAATTATCATTATGTATTATTTAATTACCAATATCATTTAATTACCAATATCGGTGGATGTATTTATAAACTTATTTCTCTCTTTCTCTATATCATTATTTTTCCTCAGGTAATCTCTGCAAAATATTCCATTATATCGTTTCTGATTGTTTCCAATAAAAAATAACATGTCAGGAATGATTCCCGTTAGTTAAATTTATATATAAATCACGGGCTCAATAAGCTTTGAAGTTTTATGCAGCCCATTATCCCTGAAGATGAACGTTCCAAAGAGCCTCTTGATACCGAGAGAATAATCCATCATCCTGATATGGTAAAAGCCAATGAATGGGTTATCAATAAGTATGAAGCCCCTTTCAGAGAAGCATGTATTTTCGTTCCCTGCGCCAAGAGAAAGCCTTACCATGAAAGCCCATCCCATAAAAAATTTGACCGGATAATTTTTGGGATTTTAAAACCCGAGGATGTACACATAGTGACCTTTGGGACCTGTGGGATTGCTCCAAGGGAACTTGATACCCAGTATCCTTTTATGAACTATACTTTCATGATGGGCAAATGCAATGTGACAAAAATCAAAAGGGACTTTATAAAAACCGAAAGCGAAAGGATTGCCGCTTATCTTGAAAAAACAAGGGAAAACTACAGGCACAGGATAGCCTATTGTATCGGAGATTTCCGGACTGCAATGGAAAAAGCCCTGGAAATGGTTGACATTGAAGTGGATATCGTCCCCAGGGAAGCTACAATTCAAAAGATGATTCAGCCTGATAAACATTTTATTTACAACAGCCTCTCATCTAAAGAGTACCTTCAGGATCTTTCCGATGCAATTACTGATGCTTTCGGGCTTCCCAAAAGGGAAGTCGGCTTAAAGGAAGACCTGTCTGTGGACGACACCGACTGGTATGTCCTGTAATCCTCTTCAACTTCACTTCTTTCAATTTCTCTTCTTCAATTTCTCATCTACTTAGAACTGTGAGACAAATGTTCTTGCCTGCCAGAGGGCGATAACCGCAAGGATCAGGATAAGAACCATCCACATTATCTCAGCTCCCGGGATAAAGGAATTAGCCCAGTATGCATTGTAAGCTTCCATAGCAGCAGCTGTTTGTACCATCTCTTTCCTCCTTTTCATTTTTACATATATCTTATGCAGGCATCCGAGCCCCGGACTCTCCCGAAGTCTGTGATTACATATTTGTGCAGAAGGAAGCCTTTTTTGTAGATTCCCTCTTCATCGACTTTCTGTTCCACATCTTTCAGCATCCCTCCGGACGCCAGTTCAAGAATGTCGAAATTGATGCTGTCTCTGTGAAAATTATCCTTCATGCCGTACTCTTCCTGGATTTTTGGAACTATTTCGTAGTTCCAGTGTTCTTCTCCATCCAGGTATAGTTCCAGAATCCTGAATTTTATGGGACGGTTTTTCCCCACTTCACTCACCTCTCAGAGTTTCAAGCGCAGCTGTTTCTTCCGTAAACATGACGAAACTGCCAATAACACAGAGAGTACCGCCTACAAGAATTGTCCAAGCCGGAACATCCCCGAAGAAGAGGAAGATGAAGATAATGGCACACAGTCCGTAGAGATTTCCTATACCCTGGCCTCTTCCGACTCCTATCAGAGGGAAAGACTTGTACCAGCAGACATAACAGAAGCCGAAGGTGATTCCTGCGAAGATCAGGACCAGCAGGGTCAGGGGTTCAAATGCCTGGAATGCAAAGGAGTACATCGGGTAGCCAACTATTGCAAGGATCGGTACGATAATGATCCACCAGATGATGTTTTCTCCAAGGAAACGGAGGGTAAGTCCCACGTCCGGCTCGGAAATGTCGAGCCCTTTTCCTGCAATTGCGCCTTCAATCCCCCAGCCTGCAGCAGCCATCAGCCCTCCCAGGTATCCTATCCAGGGGACTCCCCCTGCAGCAAGCTCGGTTATAACCCCGCCGCCAAAGATTGTGATTCCACCAAGAATAATGATTATAATTCCGGTTGCTGCTCTCTTGCTGATCTTTTCTCCATACCAGTAATAAGCAAGCACCGAGCCGATCACAGGATAGAGAAGGGCAGCAACGGCTGCGAACGCCCCTCCAATAAAGCCCATGGCCATGAAGGAGCCGAGAATTGCTACAGGCCCCCCGAAGATCGAGGCCAGGAAGAACCACTTGGAACATGGATGGAATTCCTTTAGCGTCCGTCCCAGTTCTCCAAATTTCCCAAGAACGCCGTTCCAGAGCATGAGAGCCAGCATAACTGTAAGTGCATTGAATGCGGTAATGAGGACTGCTGTTACAACAAGAGACACTGCATCTCCACTGGCTCCGGCGATTTCCCCGTACATTTCATCAAACGGGTTCAGTACCCATACAACAGTGCCCGGCAGGTACCATATGCCCCAGAACACAGCACAAAAAAGTGCCCACATATACCCTTTGCTGATTTTTCGTTTGCTTTCCTGAGCTTTCAAAGCTTTCAGATCCATGCCCACTCCTCCTTATGTTAGAGTTATTGGGCAGGTGTGCCGGGAGACAGGTCTGTATTACCTGCCATTGACTCCCGGTACTTCCTGCTCTTTCGTTATTATACTTTCAGGGCTGCTTTTATCTTGGCGACTGCATCGTTGGCGCTTTCCCCATAGATGTCTGCTCCGATCTTGTCTGCCCAGTCCTGGGTAACAGGGGCGCCACCGACCATGGTCTTGACCTGGTCGCGGACACCTGCTTCTTTCAGCTGTTCCTCGATCTGGATCTGGTTGACCATTGTGGTTGTCATAAGTGCGGAGGATGCAACAACCTGGGGTTTGAGTTCCTTCACCTTTTCGACAAAGGTCTTAATCGGGACATCTCTTCCAAGGTCCACAACTTTGAAACCTGCAATGTTG
>DUGS01000203.1:543-2916 GCA_013331265.1 Methanosarcina sp. | reverse complement strand
ACCTGCAATGTTGAGCATGGAAGCTACAATGTCCTTTCCGATGGAGTGGATGTCGCCTTCTATGGTTCCAATGACGACGGTTCCAAGGCTCTTGGTCTGAGATTTGCGCTTTTCCATTTCCGGGGTGATAACTTTTATACCGGCATTCATTGCCTCGGCAGCTGCGAGCACATGGGGCAGGAAAAGTTCACCCTGACCGAATTTTTCCCCTACTTCTTCCATGCCTGCAGTAAATCCCTTTTCAATGAGTTCTACAGGGTCGATGTCTGCTGCAATGGCTTCCCCTGCAACTTCTGCTGCAAGTTCTTCATCAAAATCGGTGATTGAAGCTTTTGCTTTTGCTATAATTTCTTCTTTGCTTGCCATTTTACCCCTCCTTGATCTTATCCCTCTTTGAAGGCCTTGTCAGCCTTGTCCACAATCGCCTTCATGTCCTTGAGGATGTCTGCATCTATTGGCGGTACTTCGTGGTGTTTCAGGACGTCAAGGACCTTTTCATTTGCTACGGCTGCAATGTCCTTTGAGCCGGCTGCTGCCCAGTCTCCGAACATGCGCCTATCAATAAGCATGGGGTCGGATGGGTAGTTCACGAGCTGCCTGGTCTGCTTCAGGGCGAGGAAGTTGTTTCCAATGCCTACTTTCTGGATGGATTCGACTGCCAGGGTTTCGGTTGATACCGGGATTCCCTGCATTGCTTTTTTGGTCATCTTGATGATGTCGTTGTCGATTACCAGCTGCTCCATAGAGAATGTCATACCAAGCTCAAGCATCCCGGCTCCGTACAGGGTGTTTGCTCCGGAGAGAGCTGGAAGGAGACAGGTCATTGTCTTTTCGTGTCCTGCCTGGCCATCTGGGATCTTTGCATCAGACTAGGTGCCTGCCACGTAGGATGGTAAGCCATAGAACTGGGCGAGTTTTGCTACAGCAGCACTTATCAGGCCGAGTTCGGGAGATCCGACAGGGGCAGTGCCCTTCTTCAGGTCAAAGGTAGTTGTAGAGCTTCCATACCATACCTTGCTTCCTGGAACAGTTAACTGGGCAAGGACAATTCCAGAAAGGACTTCAGCGTTGTGAGTCACAAGGGTTCCTGCGAGGTACACAGGAGCAGATCCACCGGACATTGCCATACTCAGGACGTTTACAGGCATTCCGAAACGTGCACCTTTGATTATAACCTGGCAGGCATTGACACTGAGTTCAAGCGGACTGGTCGGGCAGAGAAGCATGGAGAAGATTGGCTTTTTCCTCGCTTCTTCTTCGTCGCCGCCGTAATAGGCTTTTACAATGTCCCGGTAGTACTCGACATGTTCTCCCACGGGGTCAATGTGGTGGAAGTGTTTTGCAGTATTCGCTATCGGAGTAAGGGTTTCGTGGACGTCCTGTGCACCCTTTCCAGCCCAGTCCCTTGCAGATACTGGCAGAGAGAAGTAGTCAATGTTTTCGGCCCAGTCACAGAGCTTTGCAATATCTGCAATGTCCTGCTCTACCGAGTCTACTGTGACGTACTTTCCGTCCTTGTACCGACACATTTTGACTCCTGTCCCGAAGCAGGTCCAGTGAACCTTGCCACCGCATTCCTGGACAGTGTTGTACTTTTTGTCGCGGCCCCAGAGCACGAACCTGGACGGTGCGAGCTTAAGGGCTCTCCTTACAAGATATTCAGGGATCTTCACCACTTTTGTAGTCTCGTTCACATCACAGCCGTTTTCCTTGAAGATCTTCCTTGCTTCTGCATCCGAAACCTGAATGCCTGGGTCCATCAGGACCTCCATGGTGGCGTAGTGTATCGCCTTGAGCTCATCTAAGGTGAAAAGGCTCAGTTCCACGCCCTGGAGGGAATTATATCCCGCAACTGCATTACATTGTGCCATTTTATCTCTCCTTATTTTCGAATTTCTTCAATTTGCTTTCATTCACTTTTTATAGGGAGAATCTGCGTTTTTCCAAAGGCCGGATTTTACGGGCATGTGAATATGAATAAATTTACAGGGGTTGGTTGAAAACCTGCTTCATAAGCCTTTTTGACTAAATCAGTTATTTTTGGCTACAGGCCTCAATGAAGGAAACCTTGGTGTCCCCACACACCCTTTGAGATCCATATATAGTCTCCACTAGCCGCTTCTCCAAAACTTTTCGAAAAGGCAACACTTTCCTCTCTGTGGTTACAGAGAAAAAGCCGCTTTGCTTTTCGGTAAAGTCCCACGCCTCTTCCGGATTAAGTCCCCCTGTGCTTTATTTTTCCGGATTATTTTATAATATTCTGTATATCTATAAAATCATATATATAATTTCTTGACAACTTTTACTCTGATTTTTTGAAAAGACTTTTCTATTGGGCTTATTTTCCTGTCTGTTTTCTGAAGAGATTGCAGG
>DUGS01000203.1:0-258 GCA_013331265.1 Methanosarcina sp. | reverse complement strand
ACGGAGTTCACGCATAACGTGCTCATCTGAGAGGTCCATGACATCGACTCCGAGCTTCTTTGCGACGTATTTCTTGGCTTCTCCAATCCTCATGTTCTTTGAGAATTCCATCCTTGCAACAAGGTCTCCTGCTGCTCTCATTCCAGTCATACCAGAAGCCATTATGTGTGCGATCGGCATACCCAGAGGGTCGCCGACCCCGATCTATATGCCGTCTACGCCTGCAATTTCGACCATTGCTTTACTGGCCCTTGTGAC
>DUGS01000189.1:6969-8278 GCA_013331265.1 Methanosarcina sp. | reverse complement strand
TGCCAGGACCTGAGGGTTTTTTGTCAGTTTCACTGCGACTTCATCGGCTTTGAGTTCTCTTTTAGCCGGGTTTTTAAGGTGTATGAGAAGGGCTGCAGGCGGGACTGCAATAGCAGTTGCAATATACCTGAAGAACCTGGGTGCAGGGTCCTCTGGCTGTCCGAAACCCGTGAGCATGGAGCACCACATCGCAAAATTCGGAAAAGACATTATTGTGCCTGCAAGAAATGCTGTAAACGTGTTTTTGCCTACGTCTTTATTTTTTATGTGCCCAATTTCATGTGCCATCAAAGCTTCGAGTTCCAGTTCTCCAAACATCTCAAGCATGGACGTTGAAATGGCAAGCGAAGATTTGCTTGCGTGCCCTACGGTAAACATTGAAGGGAGGCTTGATTCAAAACTGTATATCTCAGGAGGCTGGACTCCTGTTCTGGAAGCAAGGTCCTCAAGGATTGAGTAGAGCAGTGGTTTCTCGCTTTTCTGGACCTTCTTTGCTCCGTACCATTTGAGGACCCATTTGCTGCTTGAAAAATATATATAAGCATACAGGAGAAACCCTAAAATTGCAACTATTGCGATAAACAAAATAATTTCTATCGTAAACCCGCCTGATAAAGCTGAAGAAAAATTAAGAGATTCAGGCATGTCAGATCCAGCCATTTGCATGTTCCCCATTTTTTGTTTTTACTGTTGATACTATTATCCCTATTACTAAAAGTGTTGATGTTATTATAACGACCATAACTTCTTGTGATATCTGTTTAGCTTCTTGTGATATCTGTTTGATTAGTTGTCTAATTAATTGTCTAATTATAAGCAGTGATTCTTAAAAAAGTAAATACTTTCGAATCAAAACCTGCAGATGAATCCTCAAACAATATTTTAGTGAAAATTTATTATCCAACTCCCTGTTTAAATATTTATTATTTTTGTTTTTGATTTTTAATTATACATTCTTAAACTACAAGCTTAATGCACAGGTTTTATTTTATTGTCTCTAAAATTCTAAAGTCCCCGGACAGGTATTTTTCAAAATAGGAAATATTATATCTCTTGTCGAATAACTCCCTACTAGAATGCCACACTTAAAAAAATGTGTTTTTGTAGATGATTTGCTTGCAGTTACACTTCTTTCATGTCTGGGTGCTGTCTTTGTACTTGTGCCCCCCTTCAATGAAACTTTTCTCAGGATTCCTATAGCTCTGTCTCTTTTCTTTTTTGTTCCTGGCTATGCCTTTATATCCGCACTCTTCCCGGGTAATAAAGAAATAAGCGGGATAGAACGTTTCACCTTAAGTGTTGGCTTCAG
>DUGS01000189.1:0-6730 GCA_013331265.1 Methanosarcina sp. | reverse complement strand
ATTCTTGGGATCACAACTTTCTTCAGTATTCTTGCAATTTTTACACGAAAACTAAAAGACGAAAGCGAGCAATTCTCGTTTTCTCTTAAAGAATTCATAAAATCCATTCAGTCGGACGAGGTTGATGAAGGTCCTGATGGAGCTGAGGAACCCCCTGCTGCGACTGAAAGCAGGCGTTTTCACAGGTCAAGGAGCAAAGTTAAAGCAAAGGGTTTAAGACACCAGTCCGGCTCAGAAGCCGGAACCGAAAGAAAAAAGCCTTTGCCTCCGGAAATTGAAAAAGCTCTCGTAATTGCCCTGATAGGTTCGATAATTATCTCAGGTGCAATGCTTGCATATGCCAAGATGACCCGGGAAAAGGAGACCTTTACAATGCTGTATCTCCTGGGTCCTGATGGAAAAGCCGAAGGTTATCCTGATGAGAGCTTTATCAATGTTCCTATTAATGTTACAGTCGGAATTGAAAACCATGAGCTTCAGAGTGTAAACTATGTCCTCCAGATGAAAATCGATGGTGATGTTATCAAGGAACTTAATGTTCCAATAAAAGATGGGGAGACCTGGCAGAAAAATATGACATACACCCGCCATAATTTGAACAGCGGCAGGTCTAAACTTGAGTTTGCACTCTTTAAAGAAAAGCCTGATTATTTCCCTTACAGGTCTGTTCATCTCTATCTGGAAAATAATAACACCTTCTCTCACCTGGCTGACAAAAAGTACACCGAAGCCTCTGAGCTTCCGAAGATTGTAAACGGAGATATGGAGTCTTCGACAGGCTGGAATTTTACTTCAAACAGTGAAGATATAACTGGCTCATATGCAAACGTCTCAGGTGTAAATTCTTCTTATGCTTACAGGATAGTAAATTCCTATGAAGGAAACCTGTCCGATTCAGTAGAGTTCGGAGAGATTTCTCAAACTATTGAATGCAAAGAAGACACTATGGCTGTCCTTTCAGCATATGTGATAGATGATTTCAACTTAACTTCCCAGGAAATAGATCCCCAGTTAAAATACGCTGCAGTCAACGGAGAAATTATCTGGTCAGATGGAATCAGCGAAGCTGAAGGGTGGCAGCACCTTGAAGTCCCCATAGCCATGCAGGCAGGACAGAATAACCTTACACTCGGCTTGAGGCAGTTGCCAGGAGAAATCGTGCCGGTTAATATCTCCTGGGATAGCGTTTCCCTTAAGCCTCTTGTAGACCTTTCTTCATTTGTTTCGGAGACAAATACTGTCGAAACGGTACCTCCCACTTCAAGAGTACTGGAACTCCCTGCATACACCAACAACAAAACATTTACTGTTTCCTGGAACGGAACAGATGAAAGTTCAGGGATTGATTACTACTCTATAGACTCAAGCACGGACGGAGTTAACTGGGAGACATGGATTTCAAAGACTACGGATAACTCTTCAGTCTTTACCGGAGAGGACAACCAGACCTATTACTTCCGTTCAAATGCCGTTGATAGGGCAGGCAACAAAGAGCCTGATCATCCGGAACCGGACGCCCAGACTAAAGTCTATACCGGAGCCCCCAAAGTCATGCTGGATATTACTCCCAATCCCTGCAAGACTGCTACAACGTTTACTGTAACATATCCAGTGCCTCTCCAGTCCGTAGTATGCAAGGTTGGCCTGGAAGGTTTTGAGCCCGAGTCCTTTGAGCTGACATCCGTAGACGGGGTTAACTGGACAGGCAATTACATTGTAAGGAACGGGGACCGTTTCTTTGTGCAAGCTGAATGTACGGATATCTTTGGAAATATAGTCTATGCATTCGATGAAATTCTGGTTGACAGCTCAGCTCCAAACTTTGAAATTGAGGTTACCCCAACAGTTATCGACAAAGGGAATCTTAAGATCAAAGTCACTCCTTCAACAGCATTAAAATCGAAACCTTCTGTATCAATCTCAGCCAATGAAAAAATCGAGGTCACTTACGTAACCTATTTGGATGGCGATTACTACTACACAGCTAGAATAAAATCAGAAATTAATGAAGGATCACACAAAGTCTCAGTAACCGGTTATGATCTGGACTCTGAGAAAGTAGAAGGGAACACTACATTTGTAGTTGACCATTCTCTTTGATGTCCATAGTCTGAATATTAATATTTAAGTTATACTCTATTAAGAAAGCTTTTATTCTATAATGACATTTTAATATCTAAAGGCTCCTATCTTTTATTTTTTACCTTTCCTTTGCTTTCCTGATTAGCGTATCAGCCTTATATTTCTAATTTTTTTCCTGAAAATATATGAAATTTAAACTTATTTTTATTTTTAGCTATATAATTAACACTATTTTTTAATAATTTCATAATATTTATTTTCTCTACCCGAGTAATTTGAAAACGTTAATATACTTTCATGAATAATGTTTTTTGGATCAAAAACGCATAATTACGCAGCTATACAAAATTAAGATTGCTGTGTGGTTTTTTAAATCTCCAGTTTTACTTAAATATAATTCTATACAAAAAAACAGTTCATCTTGATATATATATTTCTTTTGAACATCCTTATATATTTCCTAACTGATATATTGGATGACATTATAAAATGTCTAATCTTTAAAAGAATAATATCTATACAGTTATTAAAATCAAATACTTTCCGAGAAAAACGGGAAGAATTAAAAATTTCTGGAAAGTAGGGGTAGATTATGAAGAAAATACTGTTACTGATAGTGAGCGGTTTATTGATCGCTTGCATGGCTGGATCGGCTATGGCAACTTCCATAGTGATCATAGATCAGAATGGACAGGAAGTAAGTAATGGTGGAACAATATATTTGAAAGTAGGAGATACTGTAAAGCTCACTCCAAAGTTTACATATGATGGAACCGATAAAAATATCGCAGGAGTAGCAACATCATATACTTTAAACAAAGCAGGAATAGGCTCGGCAGATCCAAGTAATATTGAGCTCTCAGGGCCAGCTACTTTTAAGTTACCATTGACCACAAGTAATCCTTCTATATATGAAGATAAAGACGCAAATGGCGAAGGTGTAATTAGTGTCCATCTGCTTGGTGGTACTGAAAAAGATAGCTACATGTTAGGTATTGGCAGTGATACTTTCTTTATTAGCGCTAGCGTAAAAACAACCACAGTTCCCGAGTTCCCAACCGTTGCCCTCCCTGTAGCAGCTATACTTGGACTTGTTTTCATATTCGGGCGTAAGAAAGAAGAGCTGTAATTCCCCCACAACTCTTCTTTTCTTTAACTTTTCCCCCTTTTTCTTTTTTCATTTATTAACTTACTTTCCTTCAAAAACTGAAATATTCCTCTAATTCTTCAGAAACGCCGGCAGTGTGCCAATTTTTCTGTAAAATTTACTCTCTACCCTTTTCCTCTTGTTTTTTGATTACTGTTCCATTACTATATACTTGTTTCCTGTGATCCATTCTTCATTAATATCGATCAGTATTGAGACTACCAGTCTCAATACTGACTCCTGATTAGGGAATGCCCCTACCACCTTGCTTCTTCTTTTAATCTCCTTGTTAGTTCTCTCCATGATATTTGTTGTTCTTATTCTTCTCCAATGACTCTGTGGAAACTGCATATAATTCATTACATCATATTGGAAACTTTCAAGTGTATCCGCTGCGCTTTTATATCCAATCTTATCCAGTTCCCTTATCAAATCATTGTATTTCTGACGGTCTACCAATGCTTCTTTTATTTTCTCTGCTACTTCTTTCTGCTTCTTTTTTGGAATTTTTTTTAGAGCTTGTCTTATCAGATGTACATGACACATCTGCCAGCTTGATCCAATAAAAGACTCTCTAACTGCTTTCTGAATTCCTTTATGACCATCAGAAACAATTAACTTGACACCTCTTAACCCCCTTTCTTTCAGGTCATCGAATAGATCTTCCCAGAACAGAGAGTCTTCACTGTCTGCCAATCTTACTCCAAGAATCTCACGGTAACCATCATCCCTGACTCCAGCAACTATAAAGAGAGCTTTGTTTTCATAATGAAGTCCATCTCTTACTTTAAGATAAGTTGCATCAATAAACAGGTAAGGGATTTCCTGTTCTATTGGCTTTGACAAGAATTCAGAAACCTTTTCATCCAGCTCTTTTGTAATCCTGGAAACTGAAGAGGCTGAGATTCCCTCAACTCCTAAAGCAGTCATGACCTTATCCACCCTTCGGGTGGAAACGCCTTGCAGATAAGATTCAGCTACAGCGGATAAGATGGCCTGTTCAACTCTGGTATATTTCTCAAATACCTGAGTTTCAAAGGGAAATTCACGGAATTGAGGCTTTAATAATTCAAGTTCTCCATACTTGGTCAGGAGAGTTCGTGGTTTGTAGCCGTTTCTACTGGCTTTACGGGAATCTGTCCTCTCATAACGTTGTGCACCAGCCTGGAGGAGGGCTTCCTCCTCCATTACAAGGTTTAAAAACCACGTAATTAAACAACGAATTCCAGATTCCTGATCGACAAGATAATCTTTTATGAGTGTGAATAAATCTGCCATTGACTCTGCTTCCTATTTTTTTGTGGTGAAGAAAAAGGATACAGAGTCAATCATATTGTTGAATAAGAAAGAGCGATTGCTCGCTCTCCCTCTTCTAAGAACCGTACGTGAAAGTTTCCCTTCATACGGCTCAAGCGTTCTATAACCCTTTCTGTATCAGGCAGCAGTTTTTTTTTCAAATGGATTGACTTTTCCTAGAACTTAGTTTATTCTGACGCTCATGGAAGTAGTCGATATCAAGAAATGAATTCATTTGCAGTTTTAAAGGAATATGTCTACAGATTTTAATTTTGGATAAAAGCAACAAACTGTTTCTTTCTGTTCTGAAGTTCCATTTTCGTGTAGCACTTTGCTTCCAATATTTGTTGATAATCCAATTTTTGGATTTATTTGGATGTCTTCTTTTAGCCCATCTCCATAACATTTCCCAGATTCTATGGTCAAGTGTCTGGAATGTTTCAGAAGAGACCACTGAATTGTGATAGTTAGTCCAACCTCTGATTATGGGATTTAGTTTGGAAATTAATTTGTCTTGAGACCATGCCATCCCTTTTCTTAAGGTTTGACTAATTGTTTCAGTGAATCTTTTAATGGACTTCTTTGAAGGCTTGGTCAGAAGCTTGTTTTTGTACTTGCGGAAATTCCAGCCCAGAAAGTCAAAGCCTTCATTAATATTTGTGATAAGGGTTTTATCGTCAGATAGTTCGAGACCTCTTTCCTTGAGAAAAACAGCAATCTTGTCTTTTATTTCTCTGGCAATTTCTTCTGAATTAGCAGTTACTATGAAATCATCAGCATATCTGACAAAGTTGACCTTAGTTGAATTCCTTTTTTTTTTTTGGGTATTCAGCCAAAAGTAACTTCTCAAGACCATCCAATGTCATATTAGCCAAGATAGGAGATATCGTCCCACCCTGTGGTGTGCCTGCTTTTGTAGGATTCAGATGACGTTTATAAATAAATCCTGCTTTAAGAAATTGGGTTAGTACCGATTTTTCCATTGAAATATTGGTCAACAACCACTGATGATTAATATTATCGAAGCATCCCTTAATATCTCCTTCTAAAATCCATTGTGCTGAGTTTTTCTTGCTTAGACATAGAAAGATTTGTTCACGAGCATCCTTAGTGCTTCGGTGTTTTCTAAATCCAAAGGATCTTATGTCAGACATAGTTTCAGCTATGGGTTCAAGAGCTAATGCGTATAAAGACTGCATAGCTCTATCATACATTGTAGGAATACCTAAAGGACGTTTCTTCTTTTTACCAGGTTTGTTAATGAAAACTCTTTTGAGGGGTTTGGCTTTGTATCTATTACCAGTGAGACTAAGGACAGCTTTCATCTTAGAGTCGGGTGTTAGCCATTTCTCACCGTCGATTCCAGATGTCCTTTTTCCTTTATTTTGAATGACTCTTCTTACTGCCAATAGTTTGGCAGAGTAAGAATGAGTTAATAGATACTGTAATCTCTTAATAAGGTTCCATTTGTTTTGTAAGACTGCTTTTGTAATTCGGGTTTGCAACTTATTAACACTCTTCTCTACTTGATACCAGTTGATACTTTTCCATTTCTGGGAAAGGTGAGCGTCTGTAAGCTTCTTATCCTGGAAGGATATCGTTGAAATACTTACATTCAAAAGTTTGCCTCCTTTCATACAATAGAACACCATCAGTAAGTCGGCATCCTTTCAGATTGAGGCAAAGTTTGAGCCCCTATCCAATCAATTACAGATTGGCATTCGCTTTTTACTGAATCCTCTACCCTCTATGTCATTGATTCCCTTCACAGGGTCTCTACCTTTTTCTTTCTTTCTTTTTTTTTTTTTTTATAATTACAAAAGGAGCATATAGGGTTTACCAAGTTTTATGTCATAAATAATGCAAATGCTTTAGAAGCCACCTATAGACCGGAAAGCGTCTGTCCATTTTCTGCGATGTCTGTAACACCATCGCAGCCTGCTTTCATACCGTTTGGTTCAAGCGTATCAGTCTAATTTCGCTTGTCAAAAGTCACGACCCGTATAATGGTTCAACATGTGTTTCTTCATGGCATTTTTACCCTAGCAGATGACCCAAATTAGACTTTCAGGCTTCTCCACATTGTCTTACGAGCTTAACACATCTGCATTGCTACTGATGCACCTCATAATAGGGTTACCCCAAATGGAAAGGGTAGCACAAGGCAATTTATGACATAACTTCTTGTCGCACTTACAGAACTTT